>JAQUVQ010000039.1 GCA_028693285.1 Smithellaceae bacterium | reverse complement strand
AGTCGTTATTGTTCCCCCGGAATACACACCGTTATAGGCATTTTCTGAACTGGCCGTGCGGACAATCAACTGATTTTGAGCCGGATCACCGTAATATTTCAGGCCGTAGGGATTGGCCCCGACCGAGCCGGCGGTGGAAACCTTGTACATGCTGTCCGCCGTCGGGATCCATCTCCCCAGCGTCCCCTGCGGCTCGGCGGCGTTCGCGTGGGCGTTTGCCACCGATTGGGCGAAGGTTTCCATCTCCGCCGCAGCGGGCTCGACCAGGCAAAGAGCAATCAGAAGAATCCAGAATAAACCGCAAAGATGTTTTTTCATATTTACCTCTCAGCCTCGAAAAAAGATGCAACCGGCCGCTCTGAAAAAGAATGAAATCCAAGCGTGGTTGTTTGCGCGGGAGTATAAAAAACACCCCGGCCGCTGTCAAGCGAATACAAGGGCCAAATACTACAAGAGCCAAATACTGCTTGACGGTTAAAAACGGTCCCTTTATACTTCATGGCGTCAAAGGCAAAATATCACCGGGTAAGGAGGTCGTATGTCGCTGTCGGAGGAACTGAAATATTTTGATGCCACAGAACTGGCCGGTCTGATCCGGAAAAAAGAGATCACGCCGCTTGAGCTTGTCGAATCTTCGATTGAACGGATCGAGAAGCTGAATCCGGCGCTCAACGCGGTGATCACGCCGATGTACGATCTGGCGCGGGACGCCGCAGCATCAAAGCTGCCCGACGGCCCCTTTACCGGCGTGCCGTTTCTTCTCAAGGATATTCTGGCGTCCTACGGCGGCGTGCGCATGACGTTCGGCGCCAAAGTTTTGAAAGACCTTGTCCCGGATCATGACAGCGAACTGGTCGCCCGCCACAAAAAGGCTGGCCTGATTGTGATCGGCAAAACCAACGTCCCGGAATTCGGCATCCTTCCGACCACTGAGCCGGAACTCTTCGGCCCTGCCCGAAATCCATGGAACACCAACTGCTCAACCGGCGGCTCAAGCGGCGGCTCGGCCGCGGCGGTTGCGGCGCGCATTGTCCCCATGGCGCACGGCAACGACGGCGGCGGATCGATTCGAATTCCCGCCTCCTGCTGCGGCGTTTTCGGCCTGAAGCCGACCCGGGGCAGAATCACTCTGGGGCCCGATTTCGGCGACATGATCGGCGGACTGGTCAATGAACATGCCTTGACGATTTCCGTCCGGGACAGCGCGGCTCTGCTGGACGCGACGGCGGGCTGCCTGAGGGGCGATCCCTACTGGGCGCCGCCCGTGGAACGGCCGTTTGTGAAGGAAGCGAATACGGATCCGGGACACCTGCGCATCGCCTTTGCCGCAAAAGCCCCCACCGACGACCCGGTGCATGAAGATTGCGTCCGCGCGGTTCAGGATGCGGCCCGGCTGTGCGAGGAGCTTGGCCATTCGGTTGAGGAGGCCGCCCCCGTCATCGACGGGAAAACCCTGACCCACGCCTTTGTCGTCCCGTGGTTCGCCGGCATCGCATCCATCGTCAAGATGCTTGGGGTGACGAAAACACAGGTCGAACCCCTGACCTGGGCAATTTACGAACGCAGCGAAGCTTCAACCGCAGCCGACTACCTGATCGCCGTACAGACCATCCAGCGGGTCGCCCGCGATGTCGCCTCGTTCTTTGAACAGTATGACGTTTTGCTGACCCCGACGCTGACAAAACCGCCGGCGCCGCTGGGCTCGTTTGAACCCACTCCGGAAGATCCGCTCGCGGGATTTGCCGAGACGGCCCGCTACGCCGTTTTCACGCCGATCTGCAACGCGACCGGCCAGCCGGCCATGTCGGTGCCGCTTTTCTGGAACAGCGAAGGACTGCCGGTGGGCGCCCATTTCATCGGCCGGTTCGGCGACGAAGCCACGCTGTTTCGGCTAGCCGGCCAGCTCGAAAAGGCCAGACCATGGAAAGACAGGCGTCCACCCGTTTGCGCATAGGATTAAGATTCCATGCAGATATTCGTCGACGCGGATGCTTTCCCGAACGGAATCAGAGACATTCTGATTAAAGCATCTTTACGCTTGAATATTCCGCTGATCTTTGTGGCCAATAAACCGTTGCACCTGGAGAAACTGCCCAACCTTTCTTTGATCCTGGTTCCCGAAGGACCGGATGTGGCCGATGACCGCATCGCCCAATCCGTGCGCCCGGGCGATCTTGTCATCACGGCCGACATCCCGCTTGCCGATCGCGTGGTGGACAAAAATGCTTTTGCGATGAATCCCCGCGGCATGCTCTACACGGAGCATAACATCAAAGACCGGCTGGCCATGCGGGATTTGCTGGGTGAGTTGCGGGACAACGGCATGATTACCGGCGGCCCGGCGGCCTTCAGCAAGAAAGACCGCCAGGCCTTCGCCAATCAGCTTGATAGCTTTTTAGTCCGGCTAATGAAACCCGTAAAAGTGATGCACCAAAAACCGGTATCCGACTCATAACACAAACACGAATCATCACGTCCGGTAGTACGAGTCTTTAGATCCGCTGTTTTGGATGGTGGATGGTAGATGGTGGATAGTGAATAGAAGGGCAAAGCGCACCCAGATGTCGAAATGGCAATTTGAACACCAGGCAAACTTGACAAGCGGTCGCTTTAATGGGATGATTCGCACAAATTTTTCCCGGGAGGTTTCTGATGGCTCAGAAAAAAATAATCAAAAAATTCATAGCGTTGATGATGATTCTGGCGTTCATGTTGTTCAGCATCGGCGTATGGGCGGCGGAAAATCCGGCGGCGCAGAAACCCGACTATGACGTTATCGTCATCGGGGCCGGCATGGGAGGGCTTTCCGCGGCGGCGCACCTGGCCGTCAAGGGGCAAAAAGTGCTGGTTCTGGAAAAGCACTTTGTGGTGGGCGGCAGCACAACCAAATTTACACGCGGAGAATTTACCTTTGACGCGGCGCTGCATGAAATGGCCGGCGGCGGCCCGGGCAAGATGGACAGGGGGCTGTATAAACTGCTCAAAGCTACCGGTGTTGACAAAAAAGTGGAGCTCTATGAAGTCCCGCATTTTTACCGATCCATTTTCCCCGGCGTGGACATCACGCTTCCTCCGAACTGGCCGGGGTTCAAAAGCGAATTGAAAAAGAAATGGCCCGAGGAGTCTGAGGGCATAGAAAAATTTCACACGCTCTGCTCCAGCCTGTCTGCGGAATTGATGGAACTTCGGGACCTCTTCCGTCAGGGCAGCGTCGGCGGCACGCTCACGCAAATCATGGTTCCGCTCCGTCAGAGAACCTTTTATAAATGGAAAGACCGCACGGTGAAAGACCTGATGGATGCCTGCTTTAAAAACGAGGATCTTAAAGCGGTGGTTTCCCAGCTATGGGTTTTCTACGGCGCTCCGGTGGACAAGGAATCGGCGCTCATTTTCATGGCGGCCACCGAAAGCTACCTGAGCGACGGCGCCTGGCATATCAAAGGCACATCCCAGGCGCTGGCCGACGGTTACGCGGCCCGCATTCGCGAGCTGGACGGAACCGTCCAAACGGGCACGCTGGTGACGAAAATCCTTCTGGAAAACGGCCGGGCAACCGGCGTCCAAACCGCGAACGGCAAAACCTACACGGCCCGCTATATTGTCGCCAACACGGATCCCTATCAACTGGCCGACAAGCTCGTCGGCCGGGAAAATCTTCCGGCTAAATACCTGGAAAAAATCGACGCGATGAAGCCCGCCAATTCCCTGTTCGGCGTTTATATCGGCCTGAATGTCGATCTGAAAGCCCTGGGCTACAACGACACGGAAATCTTCTACAACACCTACCGGGACAGCATGAAGAATTATGAAGCCATGATGAAGGGCGACTTCGAAAAGGGAGCGGTGGCCATCACGATCTATACAAACCTGGGCGATCCCGTCTATGCGCCGAAAGGCAAATCCGTGGTCAAGCTGGACGCCTATTCCGACATCTCCGTCTGGCCGAAGGACCGGGCGGAATATGCCAAACTGAAGGAGCAAAAGGTTGACGAGCTCATCGCTCTGGCCGCCCGGGTGATCCCCGAACTCAAAGACCCCAAAAACATCACCGTCAAGGAAGGCTACACGCCGAAAACCATCGAGCGCTTCACAATGAACAAAGGCGGCGTGGTTTACGGCTTTTATCTGTCGCCGGAACAGTGGCAGAAAATTCCCAACGACACGCCGATTAAAAATGTATTCATCACCAGCAACTGGACGCAGGCGTGGCACGGCGTATGCGCCGGCCAGGTCAACGGCTGGCGCGCGGCGCGTCTGATTCTGGACCTGGAAGGCATCGAGTAAACCGGACGACGGCTCTGCGGGCGCCGCGGAGGTGAAGATTTCCGCGGCCCCGCTCTGATGATTTTTTCAGGCAGCTTTTATGCTTCGACGCCCGGGGGCGGGCGAATATTGCAAGTCGGCGGAGGTAATCGGCGATGCTGAAGGATTATCAGGAAAAAATATTGGAGCTTCTGGAAGAGCTCGAATTGAACATGTGCAATCTTTATCTGCTGTTTGCCGACCGCTTCCCCAAATACAGAGATTTATGGGCCGACATCTCCCGCCAGGAAACCAGCCACGCGGATGGAATAAAAAAATTGCACCTTCTGGCCGGTGAAGATCGCGTTCTGTTTGATGAAAAGCTGACCAAAACCTACACGGTCAAGATGTTTATCACCAGCATTCAGGAAGCGCAGACCCGGACAAAATCGGGCAAAATGTCGCTGATCAACGCTCTGTCGGTCAGTCATGATTTCGAACAGGCCGTTCTTGAAAAAGGATTTTATAATTTTTTTTCCGGCCAGGACGATGAAACCAGAACGGTGATCCGGCAGATCAAAGAAGAAACGCTCGATCACCAGATGAAAATGAAAAACGCCTGGGAACAGGAAAGAAAATCGGCGGGCCCATAATTCCGAATTGTCAAACCGCCGAATAAACAAGGGTATTATTCACCATACCTTCACGAATTGCGCCTTCCCGTTTGAGGTGCTGCAGGTAAACGTAAGTTTCGTTGAGCGCCATGAATTGCTCCCAGCCGTCCGCGCCCGTTCTCATCGTTTCTTTGCAGATGCCGAAAGTGGTTTGGGGGAGGGCGCCAATCCTTCTTTGCAGCATGTCTTTTTTCAGCGCGTGGTGTTCCCGAATCTCCCGAATCCGCTCGTGAACGCCGTTGAAAGAATTTCCATGCCCCGGATGAATGATGCTGATGGGCAGTTTTTCAATGACTGCCAGCGATTCCAGGTAGCTCGCCAGCGGCTGGAAAACCTCATCGTCGATGTTCGGGCTTAAGCTCGGCGCAATGTAGGGCAGAATATGATCCCCCGCCAGCAAAAGCCCCTCGTCACGAAAAAAGAAGCAGACATGCCCCGCTGCGTGCCCCGGCGTGAAGATCACCTCAAACGCCCGGCTGCCAAAGCGCCGGATTTCCCGGTCCCGCAAAAGCGTGGCAACCTCGAGGAGCGGAATCCGTCCGCGCAGGTCTTCAATTTCCTCCACGATGGCTTCCACATCTTCCGCGGGCAAGCCGTGCCGGGCGTAAAAGAGGCGGGCCCGCGCGATCAGGTCTTCTCCCTGCTGAAAATGGGCATAAACCTGCCGGGCTTCATTCGACAGATGAAGGCGGGCCTTTGATTTCTCCTGGATTCGGCCGGCCAGGCCGCAGTGATCGGTATGCGTGTGGGTCAGGTAAATATCGCAAATATCGGCCGCGGCAATGCCGATGCCCGTCAGATCCGCTTCCAATTTCTCAAAGGCGCCGGGCATGAGCATACCGGCATCGAAGAGAACCGCCCGGCCGCTTTCCACCAGCATGTAGGCGTGGACGTGCCGCAGGCGAAACGGCATGGGCAGGGTGATGCGATAGAAGTTTTCGGAAATTTCGGAAATCATCAAAGGCAGCCTTATGGTTTGTGAATGTTTAACAAATAAATTTCCGGGCTGCAATCAAAACTTCCAGAAGATAGGCGGCAACCATGGCGGCAACCGTGAGGGCGTGGACTTTAATCATCGCCAGATTGGCCGGCGCCATCGCCAGCGGATCGTTCAGGTGGCGTCGCAGGACGGCAAGGGACTTTGCGGCAAAGGGAAGACTGACAAGGCCCAAGAGCGCAAAAGGGGACAAAACCCCGGCCACGGACGAGAGGACCAGAATGCCGCAGGCGCACGCCAGGCAGGCCCCATAAAGGAGCGCACCCGTTTTTCTTCCGAAGCGGGCAACGAGGTTCCATTTTCCGCCGCGCCGGTCCGCTTCGTAATCCGGAATTTCGTTGATGAGGATCATCGACGCCATCAGCAGCCCCGGCACCAGCGAAGCGATAAAAGGTTCGATGGCCAGCGTCCGCGCTTGAACAAAATACGCCCCCAGAACAATCACGGGGCCGAAATTGACGAGCAGGCCCAGTTCTCCAAATCCCCGATAGCCGAAGCGGATCGGCGGCGCGGTGTAAAAAATGGAGCAGGCCATGCCAAACACTCCGAAAACCAGCACCGGCCATCCGCAGGCCCACGCCAGATAAATGCCGATGACGACCGTTGCTGCAAAAAAAAGGGAAGCCGCCGTCAGCATCTGATAGTCTTTCAGCAGTCCCTCCGGCAGGACGCCGCTGCCCCCGGTAAAAAAATTCTTCTCGCCGCCTGCCTGCAGGTCAACCGTATGCCGGTAATCCAGAACATCATCCACCAGGTTGAGCCCGAAATGATTGAAGGTGACGCCGATCACGACCAGGGCGAAATGAAGACCGTTCAGGGGATGCCCAGCGGCCCAGGCCATGATCCCTCCCAAGAGCGCCGGCAGAATACTGGGCAGAACAAAATGAAGGCGCAGCGCCCGAAGCCAGACCGCCGGCGCGGCCGCGCTTCGGCCTGTCTTTTCATTTAGGGAGCGTGGTTTTTGAATTCTCATGACGGGCCTTCGTCTCGTCCGCACGGACCGCTTGTCGGCGGCTTTTACCCCTTATGGTTTTTGAGCAGCTCCAGAATTTTCTCGTGATACCGCCATGCCAGAAACGCAACCACGGCGGACGCGACGCCGATGACGGCCAGCATCGCGTAATGCTCCTCGCGCGCCATATTGCCGCTGACCGACAGCATCATCGTGCCGAAAAACCGGCCGATCGTGGAAATAATGATAAAGGTCAGCGCCGGAATGCGGCTGACGCCCATGATGTAGCACAGATAATCCTTGGGAAAGCCGGGAATCAAAAACAGCAGGAAGGAAACCAGCAGACCCTTGTGCTCCATAAAATGATCAAATTTCTCAAATACCTCTTTTTTGACCATGGTTTCCAGAATCGGCTCGCCGAAAAACCGGGCCAGCATGAAGGCCAGCCAGGAACCCAGCGTGAGCCCGATCGTGGAATAGAGCGTTCCCAGGAGCGGGCCGTACAGATAGCCGCCGATGAAACCGCTGATTTCTCCGGGAATGACGGCCACCACCACCTGCACGATCTGGATCGCGATAAAAACGAGCTCGTCGTAGCGGGAGGTTTGAATGAATGAAATAATTTTGTTTTTGTCTTTGAAGAAAAGATAAAGGTCAAAGTGAATAAAAAGATAGCCGACCAGGGCAATCAGCGCGAGAAGCAAAAGAATCCGCAAGGCCAAATTTCTGTTCATGGAGGGTCTCGAATTTCCGATCTGTCGCGCAATGGTTTTTACAGCTTGTAAAACCCGCGGTGTGCCTGGCGGTGTTCGAAAATTTTATAATATGAATATCGGCTTTCGTCAAACGGTTTCGGCTGTCTTCCGCGCGCCGTCAGGAAAGGCAAAGGGCTTCACGCAACATCCTGGTGCGCTTCAAAACAGTTGACTAAATGAAAGTGATGTGCAAGAAAAACGCATCTTTGAAAACATTCGCGTATTTATCGCGCATCCGGACAAACCGTCAACCAGGAGGGCATCATGTCAAAAACGCCGCAAACGCTGACCCGAAAAAAATCTGAAATTTATAAAAACGCGCCCATCGCCCGGTTCGGCGAAAGAAAGCCGGACTTCACGACCATGGGCAGAAAAATAAAGAATCCGCATCAGAAGTTCCGAGAAGTCGTTTGCGTGGAAGCCTGCCGGACGCCTTACGGAAGGGCCGGCGGCGCCCTGAAAGATTTTTCGGCGATGGAGCTGGGGGCGCTGGCCATTCAGGAAGTTCTGCGCCGCACGGAAGGCAAGGTCAAAGGGGCGGACGTGGACTATATTTTCATGGGCCAGGTGGTTCCCGCCGGCTGCGGCCAGATTCCCGGACGTCAGGCCACCATTCTGGCGGGCGTGCCGGAATCCGTTCCCTGCATCACGGTCAACAAGGTCTGTTCTTCCGGCATCAAGACCATTGATCTGGCCTTTCAGATGATTTTGCTGGGGCGCGCGGAAATCTGCATCGCCGGAGGCCAGGAGAGCATGAGCAACTGCCCCTTCACCCTGCCCGACATGCGCTGGGGAATGCGCATGGGCCTGCCCAACGGCC
This sequence comes from Smithellaceae bacterium, assembly GCA_028693285.1. Taxonomy (GTDB): domain Bacteria; phylum Desulfobacterota; class Syntrophia; order Syntrophales; family Smithellaceae; genus UBA8904. Next base: position 20,927 of record JAQUVQ010000039.1, on the reverse strand, counting down.
GCGTGGTGGACACGATGGTGTACGACGGCCTGTGGGACGCTTTCTACAACCGCCACATGGCCATTCACGGCTCCGAAGTGGCAGACGAGTTCGGCTTTTCCCGCGAGGAGCAGGACGAGTGGGCTCTCAATTCCCAGCAAAACGCCGTGAAAGCGATGAACGAGGGAAAACTGGACGACGAGATCTTCCCGGTGGAAGTCAAACAGGGCAAAAAAGTCATCATCATCGATAAAGACGAAGGACCGAGGCCGGAAACGACGCTGGAAGGGCTCGCCAAACTTCCGCCGGTCTTCGGACACTTAAGCACCGTCACCGGCAAACCGGGCTCGGTCACGGCGGGCAATGCCCCCGGCGTCAATGACGGCGGCGACGTCTGCCTGCTCATGAGCCGGGAAAAGGCCGATGAACTGGGCCTTCAGCCCATCTTCACCATCGTGGATTACGCCGAAGTGTCGCAGCCGACCAAGGACATCGCGACCGTGCCGGGGCTGGCCATCAAAAAGATTCTCGATCAAAACGACATGACGCTTGACCAGATGGACGTCATCGAAATCAACGAAGCCTTTGCCGCGGTGGCCCTGGTGAGCTGCCGGTCCATTCTGGGCATGACGAAGGAAGAGATGTTCAAAAAGGTCAACATCAACGGCGGCGCGGTGGCCTACGGCCATCCCATCGGCGCCACGGGGGCGCGCATCGCCATGACGCTGGGCTATGAACTGAAAAGGCGCGGCGGCGGCTGGGGCGTCTGCGGCATCTGCTCAGGCCATGCCCAGGGCGACGCCATGCTCATCCGCGTGGACAAATAGATGATTTTGCAGGGAACGCTCGCGGGCGTTCCCTGCAAAGCTTACAGGCCGATTCTTTGTTGCCTGTTAATAATTATTCAATATAACAATATATTAACTTTTATGTTGCACATTAACTAACGTTATGTTATTGTGCGCACAAAGGTTAAAATAAATGAAAAATCAAGTAATCGAAGAACTAGAAAGGTATGTCCAGGGCACGCTGGGCGTTCCTTTATCGATTCAGCCGTGGAGTGGCGGTCGGAACCTGCCGTTTTTTTTGAAAGACCAGTATGCTTTCTTTCAGGCAAAGATTGCAGACCTGTCCTGCATTTTGATTGTCGCCGGAGGCGAACAGGAATCAACGCCCGCCATGATCCGCAAGCACGTTGATCTTGTGCAACCCAGGGCAGGCGGTGAGGCGCTCATTTATGTTCAAAAGCAGATGAGCTCCTATAATAGAAAAAGGCTGATCGATCAGAAAGTCAGTTTCATTGTTCCCGGCAATCAGATGTATTTGCTTCCCCTTGGCGTTGATCTGCGTGAGCGCTTTAAACGAGCCCGGACACAGGCGAAATCACTGAGCCCGTCTGCGCAGGTCGTTTTGCTGCATACGCTGCTGAAAAGTCCGCAGAGAATTTTAGCCCTCAATGATTTGGCTTTGCAGTATGGTTATTCCGCCATGACAATGTCGCGGGCCTTCAGCGAGATCGATTCTCTGGGGCTTTTTGAAATTTCTATCCGAAAACGCAAACGGGAACGGATTTTAAAAGGAACAAAACTAGAAATCTGGGAGAAGACGCTGGACTATCTGCGCAGTCCGGTGATCCGGCGTTTATATGCCGATCCGTCGATTAATTTGCCTGACGGCGTCTGCGCTGGGCTTTCGGCCCTTGCCCGCTACTCGGCCCTTGCAGAACCGGGCAACAAGGTCCTGGCTGTCGGAAACGGCACAGGAAAGTTGTTGATTCAAAAATACGGAAGGGAGGCGCTGTCCCGAAAAGATGTTCAGGATTATGAGATCGAAGTTTGGAGCTACGAGCCCGCTTTATTTGCGATGGATGGCGTGGTCGATCGCCTCTCCCTGTTTCTTTCGCTTCGCGATGAAGAAGACGAGCGCGTGGAAGCGGCGCTGGAACAAATGATGAGAGAAATGCAATGGTAAAAGGTCTGGACGTGTTCCAAAAGCATTTTCAGGATTATGCGGATCGTTACATTCTTATCGGCGGAACCGCCTGTGACCTGGCGCTGAAAGAAGCCGGCCTGTCCTTTCGGGCGACAAAAGATCTGGATATCGTTTTATGCGTCGAAGCCATTGACCGGCCTTTTGTGAAAGTCTTCTGGGCGTTTATCCGGGCCGGAGGGTATCAAATTCAGGAAAAGGCATCCGGTGAAAAGCAATTCTATCGTTTTACAAAACCCGTGGATAATTCGTTTCCGTTTATGCTGGAGCTGTTTTCACGAAAACCGGATACGTTATCCATTGACGCTGAGGGTCATCTGACGCCGATCCCTATCGATGACGAAGCCGCCAGCCTGTCGGCAATTCTTCTTGACGATGGATACTACTTCTTCATCACACAAGGGAAACGGGAAAACAATGGTCTGATGGTTATCGGGGTGGATCGGTTGATTCCCCTCAAAGCAAAAGCCTGGCTCGATCTGACACAAAGAAAGCAAAAAGGCGAAGCTATCGATTCAAAAAACATTCGCAAACACAAAAATGACGTGCTCCGTCTATACAGAATTGCTGAAACCAACACTCAAGTACTCTTGCCCGATAACATTACCCGCGATTTGCAGACCTTCTTTAAGGCCATCATTGCAGAGCCGACGGATTTGGCGGCACTCGGTCTGGCATCAACGACTTTGGAGGCAGTGATTGCCGATTTGAAAAAAATGTATGGAATGATCTGATACTGACAAAAAGCCATTTATGGATTGCCGCAAAAACGTGGTGTCTGCGGCATCTGCTCGGGCCATGCCCAGGGCGACGCCATGCTCATTCGCGTGGACAAATAGATGATTATGCAGGGAACGCTCGCGAGCGTTCCCTACTGAATTTTATCCAGCAGTTTGATGAAGTTTCTCTTGGCTTTGTACCTGGTCCGAAGCTCGTCCACGTAAGCCGTAAACGCTTCATCCTTGCGCTGCCGAAACATCAAGGGCTGAATCTTTTTGATCAACTGGACAGCCTCTTCATACGCCTTATTGTTCGTCTGCTCGATTGTCGGATTGACATATTTCATGTACACTTCCACGGCGTCCAGCGGATGATCCTGCGCGCGCAGCGCCGCCAGTTTCATCCAGAGAGACTGCGAACACCCGCCTTCCAGGGCTTCCTTCCAGGCGGCCTCCGGTTCTTTCTCCCACAGAAAAATTTCAACCAGCAGGGAATACCCCGGATTCCAATACCATCGATTGGTTTTTCGATCCTGCTTCGTAATGTGAGAACGAATGTGCGAGAGAGTTTTTTCCCGCCAATCGGACCACTGTCCGGTTTTGTCCGCCTGTTTTTTTAAGCGCTGATAGCTGTCCAGGCCAAGCTGATCCGTAAAATTTGCCCAGATCAAATTTAAGGCTTCCGCGGGGCGCTTTCGGCGATGATATTCATCCGCCAGGAATTCGCGCAGGCGGGAATCGGTTCTGGCGGGAAACGCCTTGAGACCTGCTTCGGCCCATTCCAGCGCCTTATCTTTATTGCCGGCTTTCTTGTAAATTTCAGCGATTTCTAAATAGTGGTACGCATAAGTTAAATCCCGTTTTTTGATGTCCACCAGCTCTTCAATATCGCCGGATATCACGGCCAGCGTCTCTTTGATTCCGATGAGATTGAGCGCTGCATTGGCATTGCTCCGGCGAAGTTCCTGCTTCGATGCGGAAGGCGCGAATTCCTTCCAAGCCTCGTCGGCCAGCTGCCGATAAACCGCCAGGCCCTTGTCGCCCAGAATGGAAGCGTAGGTTTTCGCGGCGCCGGAAAAAATATCCCATTCGCTGTTCAGTTCCAGTTCAAAAAGATGCGCCGCCAGTTTTGCCGGATCCTGCTTTTCTTTTTCGCAGGACTTCAGATGAAGCTCCTGCAAGCGATACATGACGTCTCCCATGCCGCCGTCCGAATCGTCCATGTATTGCACCGCCTCGGCCGCCTGCTGAAGTCCATACTCCGCAAGCTCCGCCACGTCCCCGGCATGCGGTCCGTCCAGTAATTCCTCGATGGAATCCACCATCATCACCCATCGGGCAGGTGCAGGAGTAATCGATGTCATTTCCCGCGGCAGGTTTCATTTTGACGGTGTAAGTCCGGCTGCCGTCTACTTTGGCGATGATGGTTCCGTTATACTCGGCAAGATCGCGCACCTGACCGTTTTCATAATAATCCCTGCCCCGCTCCAGCGCACGGCGTGGAGCAAGGGTTGCGATTATTTTTTCGTTCAATGAATTTTTCATTTCGATTCAAACGGGCCTCTTCAAAATCTTTCGCTGCGTCAAACCCGTGCGATTTTTATTTTCTTCCGTCAGGGCGGCAAACCATCCGGAAGGGAGAACAGAGGATTTCTCTTAAGTTGGCAATGCCGGATTTCATGTTATCTTCCCGTCACCGGAATGGTATTTTTAGCAGCAATGGTTTGATGCCCCGTCAAACGTGGCCGGCCCAGCGACTATAGGAATGCAAAAAACCGGAATCCGTACGTACCCGCACGAAAATGAGTAATTGCCGCGCAGTTTCAAACGTTCAAACGTTATCTGTTCAAACGTTATCTTGACATACGGACTTTGCCGTGTTTTACAAAAGTTGTTTTGCCTTGTCCCCCATAACGCGACAAACAAGATCGAGAATTTGAAAATTAATGCTGTTTACCCTGTTCACCATTTTTGCTTCCTCGTTCGTCATCGCGCTTTCCGGCGCGCTGATGCCGGGACCGCTGTTGACGGCGACGATCAGCGAGAGCTCGCGGCGGGGTTTCTGGGCCGGGCCGCTGATGATTGCCGGCCACGCCATTTTGGAGCTGGCGCTGGTGGTTGCTCTTTTCCTGGGGTTGGCCCCGTTTTTTCAGATGCCGGCGGTTTTTGCGGCAAGCGCGCTCGCGGGCGCGGTCATTCTGATCTGGATGGCGGCGGGAATGCTGCGGTCTTTGCCCACCCTGCGGCTGTCGTGGGAAGGCGGGCAGCAAAAAATGAACTCTACGGTACTGAACGGAATCCTGATGAGCGTTTCCAATCCCTACTGGATCATCTGGTGGGCGACGATCGGCATCGGGTATATTTTCTACGCCTGGCAGTACGGCCTTTGGGGAATTGCCTTTTTCTTCGCCGGCCACATTTCGGCGGACCTGGCCTGGTATTCTTTCATCGCCGGCGCGGTCGCCCGGGGCAGGCACCTGCTGACGGACCGGCTCTACCGCCGGCTGATCGGATTTTGCGCCCTTTTCCTGATCGGTTTTGCCGGCTATTTCGCCTTCGCGGGCCTCATCAAACTCAAAGGCCTTCTGTCATAACCGCGACCGGATCAAATCCAGAATTCCCGTCGCCCGTTTGCTCAGCTGTTTTATCTCGCTTTGTCCTGTTTCAGATCCTCCCCTCCGACTTCAGGGCGGCTTTCAGTTCTTTCTTGAGAAGCTTCCCCAGAAGATTCCTGGGCAGGGATGCGCGGATATTAACGTATTTCGGCACCTTATAGGACGCCATGTTCGCCCGGCACCAGTCTTGAAAGGCTTCCTCCGCAAGCATCCGGTCCGGATGGAGAACCAGGCAGGCCATAACCTCTTCCCCGTAGATCGCATCGGGGACGCCGACCACCGCAACCTCCGCGACGTCGGGGTGCCGGCAGATGATGCCCTCCAGCTCCTTGGGATAGATATTTTCACCGCCCCGAATGATCATTTCCTTTTTCCGGTCCACGATAAACAGGTAGCCGTCCTCGTCTTTATAGGCCATGTCCCCCGTGTGAAGCCACCCGCCGCGCAGGGTCTGGGCGGTGTCCTCCGGTTTGTTGAAGTAGCCTTTCATGACATGGTCGCCCCGAATGCAAATTTCTCCCACGTCTCCCTGGGGGACCTCCTTGTCCTCATCGTCCAGAATCCGGATTTCGGTTCCCGCAAAGGGAATCCCGATGGAGCCGATTTTCCGGACGCCGTTGATGGGGTTGGCTGTCGCCCCGGCGGTACTTTCGGTCAGCCCGTATCCCTCGACGATAATCATGTTAAAGGTTTCCTCAAATTTCCGGATGGTCTCCACGGGCATGGGAGCCGCGCCGCAAACGCCGTAGCGCAGCGACGACACGTCCAATCCTTCAAACCCCGGCGTATTCAGGAGAATCTGGTAAACCGTCGGCACGCCGCTGAAAATCGAGACGCGATACTTCGCGACGCATTCCCAGAACTCCGAGGCGGAGAAGTTGCGGCGCAGGACGATCTGTGAACCTTTGCTCAAGGGAGATGTCCCGGTAATCACGAGGCCGTTGACGTGGAAGAGCGGCAGGAAGCACAAAATGACGTCTTTTTCATCGATGTTGGCCAGCAGACTGGCCTGCCAGGAATTGGTCAGGATATTCCTGTGGGTGAGCAAAACTCCCTTCGGGCTTCCGGTGGTTCCCGAGGTATAGACGATCGTGGAGACGTCGTCGGGGCTGATCGCCGCATCCGCAAGAGCCACCGGCTCCGTCAGCATTTTTTCGAACGGCAAAAAACGATCGTCGGCCGCTTCCCGTTCAATGACGTGCTGCAGATCCGGCGTTTCACCGATGATCTTATCGATGTGCCCCCGGTAGGTGTGGTCGCAAAACAGGACCACCGCTCCGGAATCTTTCAGCAGGTAACGGATTTCTGCGATCTGCCACCAGCAGTTGACCGGACCGGCGATGGCCCCGATCTTGTTGATCCCAAAATAAGTATAGTAAAATTCCGGGCTGTTATCCATGAGCATGCAGACCCGGTCGCCTTTTCGGACGCCCAGCCGAAGAAGACCGTTGGCCACGCGGTTGCTCTGTTCATCCAGTTCACGATACGTGATGTCCCGTTCGTAAAAGCGGATGGCGATTCTGTCCGGATAGCGGCGACCCTGCGTTTGCACCATTTCCCCGATGTTCGCAAATTCGAGATTCATGCTGATCTCCTTTCCATGATGATCAACATTTCTAATTTAACATGATTTTCTGCCTTCAAAGCAGTCCATCGCCTTCTCGGCGCCGGACATCTTCAGGATCCAGTCGAACAGGGGTGTAGGCAGAAGTTTCAGCATCAGCGAACTGTAAATGCTCAAAGGCGGGAGCATGACATAAGGCTTGCCCTTCTTGAGCCCTTCCACAATCGCACGCGCCGCGACCTCAGGCTTGATAAAAGGGCTCATCGCCATGGGTTTGAAACCCTTGAACAGACCGGTGTCGATGATGTACGGGCAAACGCAGGTCACCGTGACGCCGGTGTAATTGAATTTTTTGAGTTCCCGCCGCAGCGATTCGGAGAATCCGACTTCGGCGAATTTGCTGGCGGCGTAATCCGACAGGATCGGCATGCCGATAAGACCGCTGGAGGATGCAACATTGACAATCGCCCCGTCATTGCGCGCCACCATGTCTCCGATGACGGCCTTGGTTAAATAGATGTGCCCCCAGTAATTGATATTCATGGTGCGCTGCATCTCTTCCAGCGTCAGATCGAAAAATGATTTTCCGATTACAGTGCCGGCATTGTTGATGAGCACGTCAATTTGTCCGAAATCCTGCTTGATCCGGGCAACCACATCTCCGACGGATACACAATCGGATATATCGCAAACATACTCTTTCACCTTGACTTTCCGCAGCCGAACCTCCTTGGCTGTTTTCGCAAGGGCCTCTGCTTGAATATCGATTATGGCCGTATTGGCGCCCTCATCGGCCACATAGTGGGCCATCAGCCGACCTATGCCGCTTCCGGCGCCCGTAAGGAGAACATTCCTGCCTTTCAGATTTTTCATTCGCACTTCCTGCTGAATTATTCCGGCCTCATCATTTATTTTTTTTCATCGGTTTGGGGCATCGACTCTTTTCCCGGCAGTTCGGTCTATGAGGGTGTTGCTTCATAGCTGCGTTTCAATCAAATGGAGTATCTCCTCATTGGGGGGAATGTCCGCCATGGAGTGGCCGTAGTGCACGAAGCGGACCTTTCCCGTGCGGTCGATCAGCATCTGCGCGGGCAGACGGCCAAGCTTGAAGAGCTTCACTTCCTGGCCGTAAAGCTTCAGAACCCGGTGCTCCGGATCCGGAAGGCCGACAAACGGCAGGTCATGTTTTTGCCAGTAGTCGCGGAATGTCTCGGGTGTTTCAGGGCCTGCAACAAGGATTTCCGTATCGAGCTTCACGAACGAATCGTAATCCCGGCGCAACTGCGCCATGTGCGCGCGGCAGAACGGTCACATGAAGCCGCGGTTGAAAACGACCAGAACGTTTTTCTGTCCGGCATAATCGGACAGGGACACGCTTTTGCCGCTGAAATCGTTCAGTGTGAAAGCGGGTGCGGGCGTATTGATTTCGACTCGGGCCATAAGGAACGCCTCCTTCCGGCGTCAGCGTTCAAGTATTGCCGGTTCTCGCACCTCCGCCTTCAGTTCAAATTCAGCCCCGGCTTCTTGGGAACGTGAAAAAACTATTCCCCTTCCCGGTACATGGACTCGATGACGTCCTTGTACTGCGCGGCGATGGATTTGCGCTTGACCTTCATGGTCGGGGTGACTTCGCCGTCTTCCGTGTAGAGCTTCTTGTCCAGCAGGCGGAACTTGCGGATGTTTTCCACGCGGGCGATCTGCTTGTTGACCTTCTCGACCTCGTCGGAAATCAGCTTGATGACCTCTTCCGTCCTGGTGAGGCTGGCAAAGGTGGTGTACTGCACTTTTTGATCCTGCGCGTATTTCACCACATTTTCCTCGTCGATCACGATCAGCGCCGTAACATATTTCCGCCGGTCGCCGATGACGACCGCGTCCGTGATGTATGGGGAAAACTTGAGCAGGTTTTCGATGTACTGCGGCGCGATATTCTTCCCGCCCGCCGTAATGATCAGGTCTTTCTTGCGGTCCGTGATTTTCAGATAGCCTTCCGCATCGACCTCGCCCACGTCGCCGGTGTGGAACCAGCCTCCCTCGAGAGCCGCGGCGGTCGCTTCCTCCTCCTTGAAGTATCCCTGGAAAATGCCGCCGTGCTGAATCAGAATCTCGCCGTCTTCGGCAATCTGCACTTTGGCGCCCGGCAGGTTTCGCCCCACGGTTCCCAGTTTGAAGTTTTCCGCGTCCGAGATGTGCGTGATGCCCGTGGTCTCGGTCAGCCCGTAGCCCTCGCGGATGGGAATGCCGATGCTCTGGAAAAATTTCAGAATCTCATGCGAGATGGGGGCCGCGCCGGAAAATCCCAGGCGGACGCGGTCAAAGCCGAGCCGCTCCTTGAGCTTCCAGAAGACGCAGAAATACGCGATCTGATAACCGATGAACAGATGCCAGGGCATGGGGGTTTTCGCCAGCCGGATGGTGTTGTACTTCGAACCGATCTTGAAGGCGAGATTGAAAACCGTGCGTTTCAGCCAGGTCGCGTCGGCCATTTTGAGCACGATGGCGGAGTGGTATTTTTCCCAGATGCGCGGCACGGCGTGAAAAAGCGTGGGCGAAACATCGCGCAGATCGTTCATCACGGTATCCGTGTTCTCCGTGAAGTTCACGATATGGCCCGCCCACATGTGCATCATCATGTCGAAGATCTGTTCGTACACGTGGTTGAGCGGCAGGAAGGAAATGGTCTCGTCCTTCGTTTCCATCCGGGTAATTTTTTCCGTCGCCTGCGCGATCCACAGGTAATTCTGATGGCCGATCATCGCGCCCTTCGGGGGGCCGGTGGTGCCGGAGGTATAGATGATGGAGGCGGTCTCTTCGGCCTTGCCCTCCGCCACGATTTTATCGTACAGGCCGGGATTCTCACGGTCCGCCTTCTCCCCCTGCGCCATCAGATCGTCGAAGCTCATCAGCATGGGATCGTCGAAGTGCTTCAGGCCCTCCATGTCCCAGACCACGCATTTTTTGAGATGCGGCGTTCTGGCCCGGAAAACCAGCGCCTTGTCGAACTGCTCTTCGTCCTCGCAGAAGAAGACGACGGACTCGGAATGGCCGACGACGTATTCGCATTCCGCGGCCGGGTTGGTCGTGTAAACGCCGACGAAGATTCCCCCCAGCGACATGACGCCCATAGCCGAGAAAAGCCATTCGGGCTTGTTCTCGCCGACAATCGCCACATGATCGCCGCGCTTGACGCCCAGGGCGTGAAGCCCCATGGCGACTTTCTTGACGTTTTCATAGTACCGGGCCCAGGTGATGTCATGCCAGATGCCGTAATCCTTCATGCGCATGGCAATCCGGTCCGGCTGCTCCTGCACCATAAACCTGAGGCCCTGCGGCAGGGTTTGAATCTCCTCTTTTTTCATGGTTTCTTCCTTAGCGGAAACGCACTTTCCGGCGGTAGCGTTTGTAGCCTTTCACGGAGGTCTCCGTGGCAATGCCCAGATAAAACTCCTTCACGTCGTCATCCTCGCGCAGCACTTCCGGCTTGTCGGCCCGGACGATCCGGCCGTTTTCCATCAAAAACGCGTAATGCGAATATTTCAGCGCCATGTTCACGTTCTGCTCGACCAGCAGAATCGTCACGCCCTGCTTGTTGATGCGCTGGATGATGTTGAAAATTTCCTTGGTCAACAGAGGCGACAGGCCCAGCGACGGCTCGTCGAGCATCAGCAGCTTGGGGCGGCTCATCAGCGCGCGGCCGATGGCCAGCATCTGCTGCTCCCCGCCGCTCAGATGCCCGGCCTGCTGGTTTCGGCGCTCGCTCAGAATGGGAAACTGCTTGAAAACGGATTCAATGTCTTCGGCAATGCCCTTGCGGTCCCTGCGCGTGTAGGCGCCCATCTGAATATTTTCCATGACCGTCAGCTCGGGAAAGACCTCGCGGCCCTCCGGCACGTAGCTGATGCCCAGGCGGACGATTTCTTCCGTGTCCATGCGGTCGATGCGCTTGCCCAGAAACTCGATTGTGCCTTTTTCCGGCTGGTCGTCATCTTCCAGGATCCGCATGATCGTCTTGAGCGTCGTGGTTTTGCCGGCGCCGTTGCTGCCCAGAAGCGCCACAATCTGCCCCTCCTGAATTTCAAAGGAGATGCCGTGCAGCGCCCGGATCAGATCGTACCAGGTTTCAATATTTTTGACCGAGAGCATTAGTCCTCCTCTCCCAGATAGGCGGCAATCACGTCGGGGTGCTTCTGCACTTCCTGCGGCGTGCCCTCGATAATCTTCACGCCCTGACTGATGGCCAGAATCCTGTCGGAGATGCCCATCACCATGTTCATGTCGTGCTCGATGAGCAGAATCGTCACCTGATAGTCTTCCTGAATGTCCTTGATCCAGATGCGCAAATCGTCCTTTTCTTCGGTGTTCATGCCGGCGGACGGTTCGTCCAGCAGGAGCACCTTGGGCTCAAGGGCCAGCGCCCGCCCCAGCTCCACCAGTTTGCGCTTGCCGTAGGGCAGGTTGGACACAAACTGGTCGCGCAGGGACTGCAGGTCCAGAAAATCGACGATGTGCTCGATGAGTTCGCGATGCCGGATTTCCTCCTTCGCGCTCGGAGAATGCCGCCCCCACATGAAAGCGCCGCTGAGAATTCCCGTTTTCATGTGGATGTGCCGCCCCAGCATCAGGTTGTCCATGACCGTGGCGTTGCCGAAAAGCTGAATGTTCTGAAACGTCCGCGCCACGCCTCTGCGGGCGATCGTGTCCGGACGCAGGCCGACCAGATTCTCGCCTTCCAGCAGCACCTCTCCGGCGCCGGGCTTGTAGATGCCGCTGATCATGTTGAAGATCGTGGTCTTGCCGCTGCCGTTCGGTCCGATGATCGAAAAGATTTTATTGTGCTCCACTTCGAAGCTGACATCATTGACTGCCTTGATGCCGCCGAAAGAGATGCTCAGGTGTTCCACTTTAAAGTGCGCCATAAGCCTTTTAACCCGTCACCGCCACCACCGGTGGTTATCGCCGGGAGAAGGCGGTTCGACCCGCCTTCCCCCGGCGTCTTGAATTATTTCTTCTTCCAGGTTGCCAACTCGTTGGCGGTCCAGTTCTGCAGCGTGATGTAGGAGGAATTGGGGCCGCACTGCTGAATCATAATGGCGTCCGATCCCTGATGCACCTTCGGCGTCCAGGTCACCGGGGGGCCGATCCCCTGAAACTTTTTCATCGAGTTGAGCTGCTTGAGCACCGCGTCCGTGCTGAGGTTGCGGCCGGCTCTTTTGATCGCTTCGACCAGCGGTTCGGCAAAGAGAATGCCCGCCATGTAGAAGGTGCCCCAGCGTTCTTCCGGCGCGTATTTCTTGGCGGCTTCCCGGTATTTCTTCAAAAGCGGCGTGTTGGAATCGGGCGCCTCGGCAAACGCTCCGGTGATCACGCCTTCCCACAATCCACCGGTGATCTTGTTCATCAGCACGTAGTCGGAAAGCGTATTGGAGGATATCCACTGCGGTTTGAAGCCGACGGTCGCGGCCGTCTTGAGCGCGATCACGGCCGAGGTGGGATTGACCCACATGATCACGACGTCGGCCCCGGAATTTTTCAGGCGCAGGATCTGGGAAGACAGGTCTTTTTCGCCCGGCTCCGTGGAAACTTCCTGCACCAGCTGCATCTTGAGGGCTTTCATCCGGTCCTTGCATCCATCCAGGCCGCTTTTGCCGTAGGCGTCATTCTGGTAGAAGAAAGCGATTTTTTTGGCTTTGAGCTTCTGGGCCGCGTATTTGGTAAGAATGCTGGCCTCGTCGTCATACAGGGGGTAAATCCCGAAAAGATAGGGCTGCACGGGGAATACATATTCGTTGATGGCCGTGGCCGGACCGACCCAGATCACTTTGTTCTCGGCCAGATACCCCTTGACCGCCATGCCGGCCGCCGCGCTCACGCCTCCGACAAAGGCAAAAATGCCTTCGCGCTCCACCAGTTCCTTCACCACCGCCTTGGTCTGGGCGGGATTGTACTGATCGTCGCGGATGAAGTATTTGATTTTGCGGCCGTGAATGCCGCCTTCGTCGTTGATGATTTTAAACAGAATGTCGCTCCCCCGGGCAACCGACCCCCAGGGCGCGGCGGGCCCTGTCTGAGGCCCCCACTGAGCAATCCGGATTTCCTTGTCGTCAAATCCCGGTTTGCCCGCGTCGGCCGCAAACGGAATCATCAGGACCGCGCATAAAATCATGACTGCAACCAGTACCCTTTTCATAACCCCTCCTTTTGTTCCTCTTGTGGAATGTTGACGGTGCTTTTTCTTCATACCCTTTTGCGCTTCATCCCTTATACCAGCTTCCCTGTTCCTTGAGAAAAGTGAAGCTGTAGTTAAAAACATTGTTTTTGCCCGAATTGACGAAGGTCACATCCACTTCCACCTGAACCAGCTTGTCCACTCCGGGATACTGATCCCGGCGATCGTTGTCCCGCAGGCGATAGACATCGACAATCTGATAAGTATCGATCTTTACGGGCGGGTAGCCGGCAATATCCTTCAAGTACGAATCGTAGGAGTGCGCCTGCCGGTAAGCGGACGAAGGCGCCAGAAGCGCATAGGTCTGCTTCAGGTCCCCGGCCTTTTCCGCCTGGAAATACCGGTGGGCGGCCTCTTCAATCGCCCCCTTTTCCCAAAAAAGCTGCACCCGGTTGCGGGGAGCATCCCAGATCAGCAGCCCGGCGATCAGCACCGCCGCGCAGGCGCAAAGGAGGATGGCTGTTTTTTTCCCGCTCATGAAAAGCTCCCGAATGCTCCGGCCGCTCCCCGCGGGGATCGGCCGGCAAAACACGCTAGACTTTCTTCACATAATGCTTGGCGAACAGCCCGCTGGGCCGCACGGTAATAATCAGGATGATGACCACAAAGGCCACGATCGGCTTCCACTCCGGCCAGGCATAGCCGAAAAAGTTTTCGGTGATGCCCAGAATCAGGCCGCCGATCACGACGCCCGGAATACTGGTGAGGCCCCCGAGAACGGCCGCGGCAAAGGCGCGCATGAAGGGCTCCATCATGAAGTTGGGGTCCAGCACGGAGCGGGCGGCGAAAAACATGGCGGCCAGCGCGCCGATGAGGGAGCTCATGCCCCAGGTGATGGAAAACACCCTTTCCACCTTGATGCCCATGATCTTGGCGGCGTTTTCATTCTGCTGCGTCGCCCGCATGGCAATGCCCAGTTTGGAGTAGCGGAAAAACAAAAACAGCAGCACCATGACCACCGCGGTCAGCACGAAAACGCCGATGGTCCATTCGTTCAAGGCGAAGCCCGGAAAAATCTCGACATTCTTGTGGACGGAAAGAAGGAACGGAAAGTCCTTCTGCTCCGCGCCCCATTTCCAGCCGGCCAGCCCCATCAGCAGCATCTCCGCGCCCAGCGTCAGAATCAGCAGGCCCAGAACGGTCGGCTCCTTGGCGGGCCGCAAAAAACAGATTTCAATGGCCATGCCCAGCAAGATGGCAAACAGAAGGGTGGCGGGAAAAGCGAGGTAGAAAGGCCACCCGTACGCGGTCATGATATGGTAGGCGACAAACGTGGCCAGCATGCCCATCTCACCCTGGGCGAAGTTCACGACATCCGATGTTTTGTAAATGATGGCTACGGCGACGCCGAACAGTCCGTAGCAGGCCCCGATGGCCAGACCTTCAATCAAGAGCATTTCAAACATGCAACGTCTCCCCGCTGGCTTCTAAAAAGGCCAGGTTTTCCAGTATTTCTTGATCCGGATCCAGATGCCGAACATTCCCAGCGGCTCAAAAATGACAATGGCGATCATGATGAGCCCCAGGGCGATGCCCGAGAAATTGGCCAGTCCGATGACGGTAAACCACTGCTTGGAAACAGCCACCAGCAACCCTCCCAGATAGGGCAGGTTTTCCACGTTTTTCAGAAGGTCGTACTGCAGATAGGTGATGAGAACCGCGCCCATGATCGCGCCCAGAACGGAGCCCAGGCCGCCCACCACCACCATCACCAGAAAGAGGATGGACAGAATCAGGTTGAAGGAAAAGGGATCGAAGAAGCTGACCACGAATCCGTAAAGGCCGCCGGCGATGCCCGCGTAGAAAGCGCTGACGGCAAAGGACATGGTCTTGAAGATCGTCAGATTCACGCCCATGACCTCGGCGGCGATATCGTCGTCGCGGATGGACATGAACGCGCGGCCCACGCGCGTCTTCATGAGGTTGCGCGCCCCGATGACGAGCAGGACCGCAATCACCAGAATGAGATAGTAGATTTGCACGTCCCCCTTGAGAACCAGGCTCCAGGCGGAACCGGGAATGCCCAGGTCCAGCGGCGGCGCGGTAATCCCCATCCGTCCGCCGAAGATCTCCCATCGTCCGATGACGTGCATGATGGTGAGGCCGAAGCCCAGTGTGGCGATGGCCAGATACGGACCCTCCAGGCGAAGAGCCGGAAGTCCGATGACGAATCCCAGCAAGGCCGCGATCAGCGCGGCGAGGATGATGGCGACCGGAAAGGGAAAATGCAGGTGCATCATGATCAGGGACGTGCCGTAGGCGCCCACGGCGAAAAACCCGGCGTGCCCGAGGGAAATCTGGCCGGTGTAGCCCACCAGAATATTCAGGCCGACCGCCAGAATGACGTTCACCAGAATGATGTTGAACAGGTAAATGTTGTATGAAGGCATGTAGAGCGGCAGCGTGAAGAGGAACAGCAGTAAAAGGATCGACCAGAATAATACCGTGCCGCTTTTGAAAAGCTCGATGTCTTCATAGTAATCGCGCTTCATGTCCATAGGATCACCACGCCACTACTGTTGCTAACTAGAGGGTTAGATACATCTGCTTCTTATTGACGTAAATTGGAAACCGAGCATATAGAAGCAAAAATTTCCTGTCAAGAAAATTTCACGACAAAAAAATTCTTTCGAGGAAACAAAAGAAAATTTAAAGCGATACCGGAATGAATCAGCACAAGACGCCGTGTCTTTTTCTTGCGGCTGTGCTAAAATCGGACGGCATTTTGAACAGACAGGCCGGTTCGCGGAGCGTCGTCCCGCACGGGGAATGCCGCCCCCGGCCGGACGCAAAAAAGTTTTAAAAGGATCCGTCATGAAATATATAGACCACGGAAAAGGCGGCCCGCCTTCCTGCATGATCCTGCGGGAAGGGCCCGTGCCGCGGCTCAAAGCCGGAGAAGCGCTGATTGAAGTCGCCTTCGCGGGCGTCAACCGTCCGGATGTCTTCCAGCGCATGGGGGCTTATCCCCCGCCGCCCGACGCGTCCCCCATCCTGGGCCTCGAAGTCGCGGGCCGAATCGCAGCCGTTGCGGACGACGTAACGGAATGGACCATCGGAGATCCGGTTTGCGCGCTTTCGCCCGGCGGCGGATATGCCGAGTATTGCGCCGTGCCCGCGCTTCATTGCCTGCCGGTTCCTTCGGGGCTTTCGCAGGCTCAAGCGAGCGCGCTTCCGGAAAACTACTTCACCGTGTGGTCCAACGTCTTTGACCGCGGCGCTCTCACGCCCGGCGAAAATTTTCTGGTTCACGGCGGCGCGGGAGGCATCGGCTATACCGCCATTCAACTGGCCAAGGCCTTCGGCGCCGTGGTCTTTACCACCGCGGCCGGCGCCGATCAGATGGAAGCCGTGAAAAAACTGGGGGCGGATGTTGCGCTGGATTATACGACGCAGGACTGGCAGCGGGAAATTGAAAACCGGATCGGGAAGAGGAGCATCGACTGTATTCTGGATTTCGTGGGCGGCCCCTATATTCAAAAGAATCTGAGGCTGCTGGCCCGAAACGGAAGGCTGGTGCAGATCGCCTTCATGCAGGGCGCGAAAGTGGAACTGGACTGCCTGCCGATTTTGACCCAAAATCTGACCTTCACCGGCTCGATGCTTCGTCCCCGCTCTTCGGAGGAAAAGGCCTCCATCGCCCGGGCCCTTCACAAAAACGTCTGGCCGCTCTTTGCCGCGGGAAAGCTGCGGGTTTTGATCTCCGCCGTCTTTGAGCTTGCCGAAGCCGCGCAGGCTCATACCCTCATGGAATCGGCCGCTCATGTCGGCAAGATCATCCTGAAAGTGCGCTGAACGCGTCTGCCGGCAATGATTTTGCGGCCTTTACTTGAAACGTTTTTTCAGGTAGTTGTGTGTTCAGGTTGAAATGATACGTCATGAACCCTTTATCACGCAACGGATGGCGATGACCAATGAAAACAACCTCCCCGAAAACAAAAACCGCGCGCAAGCGCGCGGAAGAGGCCCTGCGGCACAATGAAGAAAAATACCGCGAGATGATCGAAACCATCCAGGACGGTTATTTCGAGATTGATCTGACCGGCAAATACACTTTTGTCAATGATGTGATCTGCCGGCAGCTGCAATACTCCCGCGAAGAATTGATCGGATCGGACAACCGCAAGTATCAAGATGAGGAAAACGCCAAAAAAACTTTCCAGGCTTTTTTGGACGCTTACACGACGGGCAAACCGGTGCCGGCGCTGGAAATGGACGTGATCCGCAAAGACGGCTCGACGCAAATTGCCGAAGTGTCGATATCCCTCATTCGGGACGCCGGGGGACAACCCCTGGGGTTTCGCGGCATCTCCCGGGATATCACGGAGCGCAAACAGGCGACGCAGGCCCTTCTGGAGAGCGAAGCGCTGCAGCGTCACCTGATGGAATCTCTGCCCATCGGGCTGGTGGTCGTGGACCCGCGGACGCGCATGATTGAGCACGCCAACCAAACCGCTTCCGTGATGTTCGGCGCCCCGGTGGACCAGATCGTCGGACACCGGTGCCATGCTTTTCTGTGCCCGGCCCAGGAAGGCGCCTGTCCCGTCTGCGACCTGGGCAAAGACGTCGACAATTCCGAACGATGGATGGTCTGCGCGGACGGCCATCACCGTCCGGTTCTGAAAACCGTCAGGAAAATAAAAATTCACGGCCGTGAAAAGCTGCTGGAATGCTTTGTGGACATCAGCGAGCGCAAGCAGGTGGAAACGGCTCTCAAGGCCAGCGAAGAACGCTTCCGCGGCATGGTGGAATCTCTTCCCGACCCCTATTCAGAAATCAATCTGGAAGGAATCATCACGTTTGTCAACGAGGCCTTTGTGCATGAAACGGGATACAGCCAAGATGAACTGATCGGAAAAAAATTCAGCATGCTCCTGGACGAAAAAAATGCCCGGCTGGCCAAACGGGGATACGCCGAAATTTACAAAACAGGACGTCCCGTAAAAAATCTCGAATTGGAATGGATCTCCAAAAATGGCCACGCCGTGCTGGCTGAAGTGTCCGTTAGTCCGATCAGTCAGGCCGATGGAACCGTGATCGGTTTTCAATCCATTTACCGCGATATCACCGAGCGCCGGCAAATGGAAATCGCGCTTTCCCGGGCCAAGGAGGCGGCGGAGGTGGCCAGCAACGCGAAGTCCGAATTTCTGGCCAGCATGAGCCATGAAATCCGGACGCCGATGAACGCCATTTTGGGAATGGCGGATCTCCTGACGGAGACGCCTCTGAACAAAGAGCAGCAGAAATTCGTGCAGATTTTCCGGGAGGCCGGGGAAAACCTTCTGAACATCATCAATGATATTCTCGATATTTCCAAGGTGGAGGCCGGGCATATTCATCTGGAGCACATTCCGTTCGACCTTGGAAAGCTGGTGGAGCAGACCGGGGACATCATGTCCGTCCGGGCCCATAAAAAAGAGCTGGAGCTGGCCTGCCGGGTCGCGCCGGGAGTGCCGACCAAACTGATGGGCGATCCCACGCGCCTGCGCCAGGTGCTCATCAACTTCATCGGCAACGCCATCAAGTTCACCGAATCGGGAGAAATCCTGCTGGAGGTGAAGCCCGCCCATTCGTCCGCCGTCAACGCGCAGCACCATACCGTGGATCTGATGTTTTCCGTGAAGGACACGGGCATCGGAATTCCAGCCGACAAAATCCAAAACATCTTTGAGCGCTTCACGCAGGCCGATTCTTCCACCACGCGCAAGTACGGGGGAACGGGGCTGGGGCTCACCATTTCCAAATCCATCGTAGATCTGATGGGCGGAACGATCACCGTTGAAAGCAAAGAAGGAAAGGGGAGCGTTTTTTCCTTTACCGCGCCTTTTGCGATGCAGACCGAGATGACGCCCGTAGAAGACGCCTGCGCGCTGGTCGATCTGACGGGGCGCCGCGCCCTGGTGATCGACGACAACGCCAACAATCGCCTGATTCTTCGGGAGATGCTGACCCAATGGGGAACCGTTGTCTCTTCCGTGAACAGCGGTCCGTCCGGCCTCGAGGCGCTCCGGGAGGCGCAGGTATCCGGCAAACCGTATGATTTTGTCATCCTCGATTATCAGATGCCCGGAATGGACGGTCTGACGACGGCGGTGGAAATCCGCAAGGAGCCGAAGTGGTCGTCGCTGGCCGTCATCATGCTCTCCTCCGGCTATCCGCAGGAGGACATTGCGGCGGCGAAAAAAATCGGCATCGACCGGTTTCTTTACAAGCCCGTCAAGCGCAATGATCTGCAGGAAGCCATCTGCGGAGAGTTGGGAAAGAAGGAGGAGGCACAGCCACAAGCCGGAAGTGCACCCGCTGCCGCCGCCGCGCAAAAATCTTTGAACATTCTTCTCGTGGAAGACAACGAGGACAACCGGCTTCTGATTTCGACCTACCTGAAAAAGACGCCGCACCGGCTTCACATGGCGGAAAACGGCGCCGTCGCCGTCGAGGCTGTGAAGGCGGGAAACTTCAACATTGTTTTCATGGACATGCAGATGCCCGTGATGGACGGCTATACGGCCACCCGCGAGATCCGTCAGTGGGAAAAAGCGCAGGCAAGGACCGCCGTTCCCATTATTGCGCTGACCGCCTACGCCCTGAAAGAGGACGAAAAGAAAAGCCTCGACGCGGGATGCACCGGACATATGACCAAGCCGATCAAAAAGGCGAGACTGCTGGAGGCGCTGGCCGAATTTGCCGCCGATGAAGCATGATCCGCAGGCAAGTTGCCAAACGCAACATACGGTTTGTTGGAAATAAAAAAAGGGGCGGGTGAAAACCCGTCCCTTTTTCTTGTCGCTTCCGCTGGAAAACTTACTTCGCTGCCGGCGCTGCTTCTTCAGCCTTCTTTTCGGCCTTCTTTGCTTTCGCCTTCTTCACTTTCTTTACGGCCTTCTTCTCTTCTTTCTTCACATCAGCCTTTGCGGGCTCCGCTACTGCCGCGGGAGCTGCCGCCGGCGCCGCCGCGGGCTTCTCAGCCGCGATGGCCATGGTCGTGAATGCAAAAACCGCCGCCACTACAAACAATGCTAAACGCTTCATCTGAAATTCCTCCTTGTGATCTTTTTAGTAAGCCCTGTTTCAGAGCCTCTTTGTTGCCTGCGATACAGCAACGAACATGCCATTTTAAGCGAAAAGGCGCGGCAGCTATTGGTTTGAAATGATGGAAGTTTTTTCACCGCCGCCAAAATTCTTTTTCCCAGTGGAGGCGCAAAGGGGCATATCTCCTCACCGGGTGGAGAATAATGCATCACCTGCGGCTGGAGCGGGAACCGGCAACGGGCGCAAAAGCATCCTCCCGCGCCCACTGTTTCCCGCACCCGCCGCAAAAAGGAAGTTGAAAAATTCAGGGATTCACCATAGAGAGGCAGGGAACAGTCGCGACTGTTCCCTGCGATTAATGAATAAAAGGTTTTTATGATTTCAAAACGAGCATCCCGGTTCACGTCTTTCATCGTCATGGACGTCATGGCCGAAGCCGAAGCGCTGGAACGAAAAGGCGAACACATCATTCACATGGAAGTGGGCGAGCCTGATTTCCCCACGCCCAAAGCGGTCATCGACGCGGCCATCGTTGCGCTCAAAAACAACAAAACCCGCTACACGCACGCCCTGGGGCTCCTCGAGCTCAGGCAGGCCGTCTGCGATTACTATCGAAAAGAATACGGCGTTTCGATCACGCCCGACCAGGTCCTCATCTCCACCGGAACATCGCCGGTTCTGCTGTTTGCGATGCTCGCGCTTCTGGATCACGGCGACGAAGTGATCGTCTCCAACCCGCGCTATCCCTGCTATCAGAATTTCATCGGGGCGGCGGGCGGCAAGCTCAGGGAAATTCAAACCTACCC
>JAQUVQ010000076.1 GCA_028693285.1 Smithellaceae bacterium | reverse complement strand
TTGACGGCCTTGAGAATGCCCGGCATGGCGGCGATGGAAACCAGCCCCGTGACCGCCAGGCACAAAAACCACAAGGCCATGACCGGTCCGAAAATCCCGGCGACTTTGTCCACTCCCCGGGATTGAATGGAAAAAAGTCCGACCGCGATGAAGACGGCAATCAGGATCAGAATTTCCCAGCGCACGTTTTCCAGGCCGGGAATCAGCGCAATGCCTTCCACGGCGGACAGAAGGGTGATGGCGGGCGTGATGACGCCGTCGCCCAGCAGAAGCGAAACCCCGATAAAGGCCAGAAATCCGGCAAACGCCAGCTTGCGGCCGGGTTTGAGCGCTCTGCGCAGGATTTCGCGCAGCATGATTTCTCCGCCCTGTCCCTTGTAGGAAAGGTTCATGGCCAGCCAGGCGTATTCGCCCGTGACGAGAATCAGCAGCGTCCAGACCACCAGGGAAAGAATGCCCAGAACGCTGGCCTCGGTTCTCGGCGTCAGCGCGAAGACGACGGTCAGGGTATAAATGGGGCTTGTGCCGATGTCGCCGAACACAATGCCCATGGAACGGACAACGCCGCTCCAGAAAGGTTCCCGCCTGTGGCTGTTCACATGGCCCCCACGTAAATTTGAGCCTGCTCTACCACCGAAAAACCGGGCGGTCAAGCGCCGTGAAGGGGGCCGGAAAAGTGATTTTTTGTGTTTTTTTGAAGGATCGCGCTTTTCGAATGATGATTGACAGACGGCCGGATTCTTTCTATAGTCGCGCTCAAAGAAGTTGAAAGATCCATCGGCAAAAATTCACATCAGGAGGCCGTCATGACCGCACCGCTTTGCATCGCAAAGTCCGGAGAAAAGGAAATCGTTCTGCTGCCCGCCATGGCCAACCGCCACGGGCTCATTACCGGCGCAACCGGAACGGGGAAAACCGTCACGCTGCAAAAAATGGCCGAATCCTTCGCGTCCATCGGAGCGCCGGTTTTTCTGGCCGACGTCAAGGGCGACCTCTCCGGCATCGCTGCTGCGGGCGTCGCTTCCGAGAAATTGATGAAGCGCCTGGAAGGGATCGGCATCAAGGAATTCCACCCGCGCGCCAACACGGCCGTGTTATGGGACGTGTTCGGGGAAAAGGGGCACCCGGTGCGCGCCACCGTCTCCGACATGGGCCCGATGCTGCTGGCGAGGCTGCTCAATCTCAACGATACCCAGTCGGGCGTGCTGACGCTGGTTTTCAAGATTGCCGACGACAACGGCCTGCTGCTGCTGGATCTGAAGGATCTGCGGGCCATGATTCAGTTCGTGGGCGACAACGCCAAACAGTTCACCACGGAATACGGCAACATTTCCGCGGCTTCCATCGGAGCGATTCAGCGGGGGATTCTGACGCTGGACGAGCAGGGCGGCGACAAATTCTTCGGCGAACCGATGCTGAACATTGCCGACCTGATGCAGACGGACACTGAGGGGCGGGGCGTGGTCAACGTGCTGGCGGCCGACAAGCTCTACAACAGCCCCAAGCTGTATTCCACGTTTCTTTTGTGGATGCTGGCCGAACTCTTTGAGCAGTTGCCGGAAGTGGGGGATGTTGAAAAGCCCAAACTGGTGTTCTTTTTTGACGAGGCGCACCTGCTGTTCAACGACGCGCCGGCCGCTCTTCTGGAAAAGATCGAGCAGGTGGTGCGGCTGATCCGCTCCAAGGGGGTGGGAGTGTATTTCGTGACGCAGAATCCTCTCGATATTCCGGAAAGCGTCCTGGGGCAGTTGGGGAACCGCGTCCAGCACGCCTTGCGCGCCTTCACGCCGCGCGATCAGAAGGCGGTGAAAACGGCGGCGGACACCATGCGGCCCAATCCCGCCTTTAACACGGCGGATGTGATTACGGAGCTGGGCGTCGGAGAGGCGCTGGTTTCATTTCTGGACGAAAAAGGCCGTCCGGCGCCGGTGGAGAGGTCTTTTGTGATCGCGCCCGGCTCCCGGCTCGGCGTGCTCACCGATGCCGAGCGGCAGGCGGCCGTTCAACGGTCAACGGTTTACGGTTTCTATGAAAAAACGCTGGACCGCGAATCCGCCTACGAAAAGCTGCGGACCTCCGTCGCGGAAGCGAAGACTCCGGCGCAGCCGCAGGCTCAAACCGGCAAAACCGAAGCCGGCCAAGAGGAGCCTCAGGCCAAGGGCGGCGGCATCCTGGGCGGCGCCGTGGGGGATTTGCTGTTCGGACGCTCCGGGCCGCGCGGCGGAAAAACGGACGGCCTGGTTCAGGCGTCGGCCAAGAGCCTTGCCCGAACGATCGGGTCAACCGTCGGGCGGCAGATTGTCCGCGGGATCCTGGGGTCTCTGCTGGGCGGAAAAAAATAGACGCGCCCGGCCAAGTCGGGCCGGCCCGATTATTTTTTTGCCGGTTTCTTTTTGGCTGCCGGTTTGGGGGCGGCCTTTTTCACCGCGGGTTTCTTGGCGGCCGGTTTGGGGGCCGCCGGTTTTTTGGCCGCAGGCTTCGCTTGCTTCGCCGCCGTTTTTTTCTTTGGCGCGGCGGCCGCTTTTTTCGGCGGCCGGGGGCCTTTATTGACCATGAGCTCTTCACAGCAGATCAGGTCGGCAAAAGCGCACCCGCATTCCTCATCCACAATAACCGAGAGTCCGCATACTTCGCAATTCAAAACATCACCGGGCTTTACCTTTGACATTTAAAATTCCTCCTCGTTGTTTGTGAGTTCTTCCTTCCGATCCTGACGTATCCGATGCCGTTCTTTGTAGTGCAAAACCGTTTTTCTTTCAAGCGTTGAATTCGCGGGGCCGCTTTTTGGGGGGCGCGCCCGGCGTCTGCGGGCCGCCAAACGGGAAAAAGGCAAAGCGCCCTGAAACAAAGGACAGCTTGACTTTACGCATCCGTCTGGTATGATTTTCGCCCGGGGGAGGGGACGGCATGAATCAGAAAATGAAGACCATTTTGCAGATTACGCCGCTGAAGATCACGCTTTTTGTCATTTTGATCGCGCTGGCGCTTTTTTTGCTGGACTTTAAATTTCTGCGCCTGGTGGAGCTCAAAACGCTGGATTTGCGCATCGCGTCGCGCGGCGATCTGAAGCCCGGCGGTGAAACCGTCATTGCCGTCATCGATGAAAAAAGCCTTTCCGAACTGGGCCGGTGGCCCTGGCCCCGGACAACGATCGCGCAACTGGTGCGGAAGCTGAAAAGCGAAGGCGCCAAGGCGGTCGGCTTTGATATCGTATTTTCCGAACCGGACATCAACTCCAATCTGAAAACCATCGACGCGCTTTCCGCCGAAATGAAAAAACGAGGCGTTTCCCAATCCGGCGTCACTGATCTGCTGCGCAGAAAAAGAGCCGCCGCGGACACGGATGCGATTCTGGCTTCCGCCATGAGAGAAACCGGCAATGTCACGCTGGGGTATTTCTTTCATTTTGCGCGCAAGGGGTCCGACAAGGAGCTTGCGCACGTCACGGCGCAGCGCATCGCACAAAACGCCCGGCGCATAGAAAACTCCCGCTATCCGATGGTCAATTCCACGTCGGGCAAACCCAGCGACGTTTTTCTGCCGCACGCCTTCGCGCCGGAAGCCAATATTCCCGCCCTGTCCGTCGCGGGACGCAACAGCGGCTATTTCAACGCCCTTCCGGACAGCGACGGGTCGAACCGCTGGTCGCCGCTGGTGATCGCTTTTCAGAACAATTACTATTCTTCCCTGGCGGTTTCCCTGGTTCAGTCCTATCTTGATTTTCCCAATCTGTCGCTGAACCTCGAGCCCTTCGGCGCCAAAAGCGTGGTCATCGACGATATCGTGGTTCCGACGGATGAATCGGGGCAGCTGCTGATCAATTACATGGGGCCGCCACAGACGTTTCCCCATTACTCCATCTCCGACATTCTGGCCGGACGGCTTCCGAAGGACACTTTCCGCGGCAAGATCGTGCTGGTCGGCGCGACGGCCGTCGGCATTTACGATCTGCGCGTGACGCCTTTCTCCGCCACGTTTCCCGGCGTTGAAATTCACGCCAACGTCATCGACAACATTCTGCACCGGAATTTCCTGATCCACTCCTCCGTGACCCGGTTCATCGATGTCTGCTCGATTGTTCTTTTCGGGCTGATTCTCGGGCTTTTGATTCCCCGCCTGCGCCCGATCACCGGAATGATCGCCGCATTCCTGATGCTCGCCGCCTTTGCCCTGATCAATTTCTTCATTTTCTTCAGCTTCAATACCTGGCTGAACCTTGTCTATCCGCTGATCACGATGGCGACGATTTATCTGGGCATCACGATTTACCACTACTTCAAGGAAGAGCGGGAAAAGAAAAAAATCCGGGGCGCGTTCCAGTACTATCTGACCTCTTCGGTCATCAACGAAATGCTGAAGGACCCGGACAAGCTCAAGCTGGGCGGCGACAAGAAAGACCTGACCGTCCTGTTCTCGGACATTCGGGGCTTCACCACCATTTCCGAAAAAATGACGCCGGAGGAGCTGGTCGCCCTGCTCAATGAATACCTGACGACGATGACGAACCAGGTGTTCCATTACGACGGGCTTTTGGACAAATACATGGGCGACGCCATCATGGCGGTCTTCGGCGCGCCGCTGGATCAGCCGGACCACGCCCTGCGGGCCTGCCGGACCTCCCTGGCCATGATGAAGGAGCTGCACAAGCTTCAGGAAAAGTGGAAGGCGGAAGGGCGCCCCGCGTTTGACATCGGCGTCGGTCTGAATTCCGGCGACATGGTCGTGGGCAACATGGGATCGGAGATGCGCTTCGACTACACGGTCATGGGGGACATGGTCAACCTGGGCTCCCGGCTGGAAGGGATCAACAAGGAATACGGCACCAATATCATCATCAGCGAGTTCACCTATGACAAAGTGAAAGACGCCATGTGCTGCCGCGAACTCGACGGCGTCCGCGTCAAAGGCAAGCTCAAGCCGGTCAATATCTACGAACTGCTGGGCGAGAAAAAAGACGAGGCCGCGTTTAAGGATTTGCTGGAGGGATTTGCCAGGGGCCTCGCGCTCTACCGGGAAGCGAAGTGGGATGAGGCGATTGCCGCCTTTGAGGGCGTATTGGCCTCGCGGCCCAGCGATTACCCGTCGAAGATGTACATCGAGCGGTGCAAAAATCTGAAGGAGAACCCGCCTGCCGAGCCGTGGGACGGCGTGTTTGTCATGACGAAGAAATGAGCCGGGGAAACGAGCAGAAATACCGCAGCTGGGTGGAAGTGGACCTGGACGCCTTTGCCGCGAATCTCCGCGAAATACAGCGGCTGATCGGCCCCGGCGTTGATTTCCTGCAGACCGTCAAGGCCGACGCTTACGGCCACGGCGCGATTGAAATATCTTACGCCGCCCTGCGCGCGGGCGCGCGAATGCTGGGCGTGGCCAACGCCGACGAAGGCGTTCAGCTTCGGGTGAGCGGCATTGAAGCGCCCATCGTCATTCTGGGGCCGTCCATTCCGTCGGAAATTCCCGACATGATCAAGTACAACCTGACGCCGTCGGTTTCCGACGCGGGATTTGCCGGCGCGCTTGAAAGCCGGCTCGCCCGCGCCCGCCGGAAGCTTGCGGTCCACGTGGAAGTGGACACCGGCATGGGCCGCGGCGGAACGATGCACAGCGAAGCCCTGGATCTGATCCGGCACATCCTGACGCTGCCCCATCTGATCCTGGAAGGCCTGTTCAGCCATTTCGCGGCGAGCGAAAATCTGACCTCCTACAACGAGCGGCAGTGGAAATTGTTTTCAGAGCTCCTGGCCGAACTGGATCGGTTGGGCATCTGCATTCCGATTCGCCACATGGACAACAGCGGCGCAATTCTGAATTATCCCCGGCTGAAGCTGGAGATGACGCGGCCCGGCATCATGACTTACGGAATCTATCCCTCGGAAGAAACCCGGGGCAAGGCGTCTCTGGCGCCCGTCATGTCCTTTAAAACCACGATTGTGCTGGTCAAGGAATTTCCCGCGGGCTACGGCATCGGCTACAACCGCACCTTCATCACGCAGGAAAAAACCCGCGTGGCGACCATTCCGGTCGGCTACGGCGACGGCTACCCGTTTCTTCTTTCCAACCGCGGCGAAGCGCTGATTCGGGGCCGGCGCGCCCCGGTGATCGGAAGAGTGTCCATGGACATGTGCACGCTGGATGT
>JAQUVQ010000038.1 GCA_028693285.1 Smithellaceae bacterium | reverse complement strand
ATCCGGACGCCGATGAACGCCATCATCGGCATGGCGGAAATGCTGCAGGAGAGCCCGCTCAACGAAGAGCAGGCCCAATACGTTCGGGTCTTCAAGGCGGCGGGGGAAAACCTTCTCAACATCATCAATTCGATTCTGGACCTGTCCAAAGTCGAAGCCGGACAACTGACGCTGGAATCGATTCCGTTCAGCCTTCGGCAGGTGGTCGGCGACGTCTGCGCCATGATGGCCGCGCGTGTTGATAAAAAGCATGTCCGGCTTTCCTGCCTTGCGGTTTCGGAAAATTGCGACGCCGTCATCGGCGATCCGACCCGCGTGCAGCAGATCCTGACGAATTTGATCGGCAATGCCATCAAATTTACGGAGCAGGGCAGCGTGGAGGTAAAAGTAAATACGGAAAAAGCGTCCTTCGGCGGCGAAAAAGACGATCTTTGCCTTGTGCACATTTCCGTAAAGGACACGGGCATCGGCATTCCGCCGGAAAAGCAGGGCATGATTTTTGAGCGCTTTACCCAGGCCGACTCCTCCGTAACGAGAAAGTACGGAGGAACCGGTCTGGGCCTGTCCATTTCCCGCCGTCTGGCGGAGCTGATGGGAGGGCGCCTCTGGGTGGAAAGCACGCCTGGTCAGGGAAGCACGTTTCATTTTACGCTTTTGCTGCGCATTGAAGACAAAACACGGCAGGCGGCGCCGCCTGCAAAAAGCGAAAAGGCGGCTGTTCCCGAACAGCGCCCGTTGAAAATTCTGCTGGTGGATGATTCGGACGACAACCGTCTTCTGGTCAAGACGTATCTCAAGGGCGATGCCTATCAAATCGATGAGGCGGAAAACGGCGAGCAAGCGGTAGCGCTTTTCCAGTCCGGTCTTTATGATCTGGTGCTCATGGACATGCAGATGCCGGTGATGGACGGTTATACGGCAACGCGCGCCATTCGCCGGTGGGAAGAGGAGCAGGGCAAAAATCGGACGCCGGTGATCGCGCTGACCGCCTACGCCCTCACGGAAGACGCGGCCAAAAGCGAAGAGGCCGGCTGCGACACGCATCTGACCAAACCCGTCAAAAAAGCGGTTCTCCTCGAGGCCATCCGCCGGTTTGCCGCTCCCTGAGCCCCATCCGCCGTTGACAGTTGAGCTTGGGGAGAACAGGGGATTTACACGGCGTTGCACCCTTCAAACAGCAATTATCAACAGTCAGAATCTAATAGTTCATCTTGCAGTGAGGCCCGGCAAGTGATAAAAGCCTCCAGCCATTATAGGAAAGGTTTGCATAGATATTCATGAAAAAGAAACTGATTTCCCTGATCGCGCGTTCCGTCGGGGCCTGCGCCGGCAAGGGACTGCTGCCGGACGTGGATCTTTCGCGCATCGAAGTCGAAGTGCCGGCCAATCCGGAGCACGGGGACTACGCCTCCAATATCGCGATGGTTCTGGCCTCCCAGGCCAGACAAAACCCGCGCAAAATCGCCCAGGCGATTCAGGAAAACCTCGATGATCCGGAAGGCATCGTTGAAAAAACGCAAATCGCCGGCCCCGGCTTTTTGAATTTCATGCTCAAAGACGATGTATGGCGAAGCGTTTTGAAAGATATTCTGGATCAGAAGGACCGGTACGGTTGCCTTCCGGCAGGCTCCGGGAAAAAGGTCCAGGTGGAATTCGTCAGCGCCAATCCGACGGGGCCGCTGCACATCGGGCACGCGCGGGGAGCGGTGGTGGGCGATGTGCTCTGCAATCTGCTGGCGGCGACCGGCCAACAGGTTTCCCGGGAATATTACATCAACGACGCGGGGAACCAGATGAACAACCTGGGCCGGTCCGTGCTGTATCGTCTGCGGGAGCTTGCGGGAGAAGCCGTCGAATTTCCGGAAAACGGCTACCGCGGAGACTACATCAGGGAAATCGCCGGCGATATTTTCAAAAAGGAAGGAAGCCGTTTCCGGGATGAAAACGAGGAGGAAACGATTCAGCGCTTCAACGAAGCGGCGGGCGCGGTGATTCTCGACGGAATTCGGAAGGATTTGCGGGATTTCGGCGTGACCTTTGACTGCTATTTCAGCGAGAGGGAGCTGTACCGGGAAAACGGCGTCGGACGCCTGCTGGACGAACTGCAAAAGCAGGGCTTCATTTATTCCGACGGGGAGACGCTGTGGTTTAAAACGACCGATTACGGCGACGACAAGGACCGGGTGGTCATCCGGAAGAACGGAGAGCCGACCTACTTCGCGGCCGACATCGCTTATCACGCCAACAAGTTTTCCCGCGGGTTCGATCTGCTCATCGACATCTGGGGCGCCGACCACCACGGCTACATTCCCCGCCTTGAGGCCGCGATTCAGGCCATCGGACGGCCCAGGGAAGATCTGAAAATCATTCTCGTGCAGCTGGTCAACCTGCTGCGCGCGGGCGAGCCGGTGGCCATGTCCACGCGCTCCGGCGAATTCGTCACGATGCGCGAAGTGCTGGACGAAGTGGGCAGAGATGCGGCCCGCTATAATTTCCTGATGCGCCGCTCCGACAGCCATCTGGATTTCGACCTGGAAGTCGCCAAGAAACAGTCCAACGAAAACCCGGTTTACTATGTCCAGTACGCCCACGCCCGAATCTGCAGCATTCTCCGGACGGCCCAGGAGCGGGGAATGACCCTGCCTGATTTTCCGGCGATCCGTCCATCCCTGCTTGCCGAAGCGGAGGAAAGAACGCTGATCAAAATGATGGCGCGCTATCCCGAAATGCTGGAAGGGGCGGCAAAGACGCTGGAGGTCCACCGCATCACCTTTTATCTGAATGAGCTGGCTGCCGTATTTCACGGCTACTACAACAAGTACAAGGTAGTCACCCAAGACGCGGCGCTATCGAACGCCAGGCTGGTGCTGGTCGCGGCGGTGCGCGAGGTGCTGAAAAACGCGCTTGGAATTCTGGGCGTGGGCGCGCCGGAAAAAATGTAGGAGGGAGGCCATGGGCTCGGGGAATACCAGGAAATTTGAAATCAGGCTGGGGCAGACGGGATTGACGGTCCTGATCGTCGGCATGGTCGTCCTGCTGTGCCTTTCCTTTCTTTTCGGCGTCGGCGTAGGAAAAAACATCGACACCTATCCCGAAAAGATTGCCTCCCTGCCGCAGCGGTTTCTGGCGCTCTTCTGGAAGCCGGCCAAGGTCGCCGTAGAGCAGAAATCGGTTCCCGTTGCGCAGGCGGGCAAGGCCAATGTGGACCTGGCGTTTCATCAGGCGCTGACCAGTTCCAAAACCGTCCCGATTCAACCCCTGCCGGATGCCGAAAAGACGGCCGAGGTTGAAGCCTTCGCGGACAGGGAAGAACCTTTGCCGCCGCCTTCATCGCCATCGGCTCAAAAGGAAAAGGCCGCCCCGTTGAAACCTGAACCAGTCAGCCCGAAGAAGGCCGCCGGCGAAAAGCCCGCCGCGGAAATCAAATCAAAAGAAAGCAAGACCGATTCCGCCGCCGCATCCTATCAGGTGTTCGTGGCGTCGCTCAAAGACAGGCAAAAGGCCGACCAGATTCACAGGATCGTCGCCCGGGCGGGATACGCGTCGAAAATCGTAAAGGTGGATCTGAAAGGGAAGGGCACGTGGTATCGCGTGATCGCCACGGGATTCGACACCCGCGCCAAAGCCGAGGCAGCCGCCGACAAGCTTTCCAAGAGGGCCAAAACGAAATGCATCGTGCGCCCAACCGCGGCCGGAAAGGCGGCGAATCCCTGAGGAAACAAAGCCGGCCCCGCACGGGCGAGGCGCGATGAGGGAAACGGAAATATTGTGAAGGTTTGAAATATGTTTGAAAGTCTTTCGGAAAAACTGGAAGGTATTTTTAAAAAGCTCAAGGGAAGAGGCGTTCTCAACGAGGAAAGCGTCAATGCCGCGCTTCGGGAAATCCGGATGGCGCTTTTGGAAGCGGACGTAAACTTCAAGGTCGTCAAGGATTTTATCGAAGACGTTCGGGGGCGCGCCGTCGGCAAAGAAGTGCTGGAAAGCATCACGCCCGGACAGCAGGTGGTCAAGATCGTGCACGACCGCCTGGTGGAGCTGATGGGCTCCACCAGCGCCGCCATCAAGTTCGGTCCGAGGATCCCCGCGCCGATTATGCTGGTCGGCCTTCAGGGCTGCGGAAAAACGACCACGGCCGCTAAACTGGCGCGGCTCATTTCCGCGGATAAAAGAGTTTACCTGGTGTCCGCCGACGTTTACCGGCCCGCCGCGATGGAGCAGCTTGCCGTTTTGGGCCGGCAGGTCAAGGCCGGCGTTTTTGAAGCCGGCTCTTGCAAAGATCCCGTAAAAATCTGCGTGGACGCGGTCGAACAGGCCCGAAGGGAAGGCTATGAAGTCATCCTGATCGACACCGCCGGACGGCTGCACATCGACGAGGAGCTGATGGACGAACTCCGCCGGATCAGGGAAAAGGTCAACCCGGCCGAAATTCTGTATGTGGCCGACGCGATGACCGGCCAGGACGCGGTCAACGTCGGGGCCAAGTTCAACGAGCTCATCGGCATTGACGGCGTGATCATGACCAAGATGGACGGCGACGCGCGCGGCGGCGCTGCCCTGTCGCTGCGATCCGTTGTGGGCAAGCCGATCAAGTTTGTCGGCGTCGGCGAAAAGATCGACGCGCTGGAGGTTTTTCATCCGGAGCGGATGGCCGGCCGGATTCTCGGCATGGGGGACATTCTGTCGCTGGTGGAAAAAGCGCAGGCCACCATCGATGAAAAAACCGCGAAGCAGATGCAGGAAAGCCTGCGCAAGAGCGATTTTACGCTGGAGGATTTCCGCAAACAACTGGGGCAGATCAAAAAAATGGGGCCCCTGAAGGACATGATCGGAATGATCCCGGGCATGGGCAAAATCAAGGCGCTGAAAGACATGGAGCCGGACGACGGGGAGCTGGTGAAAATCGCGGCGATGATTGATTCCATGACGAAGAAAGAACGCAACAATTACCTGATCATAGACGGCCGCAGGCGCAAGCGGATCGCCCTGGGAAGCGGAACGACGGTTCAGGACGTAAACCGCATGCTGAAAAACTACATAGAGCTTCGGAAAATGATGAAAAAAATAAATTCCAAAGGCGGCATGAAAGCGTTGATGAGGAATTTCCCCTTTTAAAATCAAAATATTTGTGATAAAAAATCTGACACTTTTTTTTGAAGGAGGTTTGGAGTAAAACTACATGGCCGTTAAAATCAGATTGACCCGCATGGGTGCGAAAGGCAAACCGTTTTACCGTATCGTCGCCGCGGATAAAGAATATCCCCGCGATGGAAGATTCCTTGAAATATTAGGAAATTATGATCCCAAGAAAAACCCGGCGGAAATCAAACTCAAAGAGGACCGCGTTCGCGACTGGCTGTCCAAAGGCGCAAAGCCGACGCTGACCGTTTCTCATTTATTGAAAACAAAAGGCATCGTTGCCGCCGTCAAGTAGACGGGCCGCGGCCGATCACGCTTGCAAAATACAGGATTAGAACCTCACACCATGGAATGAAACAAGCTGTGTGAATGTTGGAATGATTTTTCAGACGCATTAACCAAAACCAGTGGAGGGGCTGACGATGAAAGACCTGATTAAGTACATTTCTCAAGCTTTGGTTGATAATCCTGATCAAGTGGAAGTCACGGAAGTCATCGGAGAGCAGACCTCCGTCATCGAACTGCGCGTGGCCAAAGAGGACCTGGGCAAAGTCATCGGCAAGCAGGGAAGGACGGCCAAAGCCATCCGCACCATTTTGAGCGCCACTTCCGCCAAAGTCCACAAGCGGGCGGTGCTGGAAATCATCGAGTAAAATGGATTTGTTTGTTTTCGGGGAGATCGTCAAAACCCGCGGTCTCCATGGCTGTTTGAAAGCCCTGTCTTTTCTGGAGTCATCGGAGCTTCTCGACGGACTGACGGATGTGTACCTGGAAACCCCGTCCGGCCGGAAAAGCCGTCATGAAATAAAAAAAATAAATTCCTCCGGTAAATTCCTGTTTCTGGAAATCAAGGATGTGTCCGGCGTGGACGAGGCCCGAAGGCTTGTCGGATCGAGGCTGCTCATGCCGCGCGACAGGCTTGCGGCTCTTGCGGCCGACGAGTATTACTGGCACGACATCGTCGGACTTGACGTTTACACGCCCCGGGGCCGCCATCTGGGAAGGATCGAGTCCGTCTTTCCCACCGGCGGCAATGATGTCTATGTCTGCCGGGGGGACGCGGGTGAAATCCTGATTCCGGCGACGGCCGAAGTGGTCCTGCAGGTGGACCTTGCCGGAAAAAAAATGATCATCCAACCGCTGGAAGGCCTTCTGCCGTGATCCGATTTGATGTTTTGTCCATTTTTCCGGAAATGCTGCAATCGCCCCTGGAATTCAGCCTTTTGAAAAAGGCGCGGGACAAGGGACTTGTCGAAGTCGGCCTGCACAACATTCGGGACTGGGCGGAAGACAAACACCGCATGACCGACGACGCCCCCTACGGCGGCGGCTGCGGAATGGTGATGAAAGTCGAGCCGGTGGCGCGGGCGCTGGCGGCGGTGAAGCGCCCGGTGGGGCCGTCGCTTACGGTTCTGATGACGCCCCAGGGGGAAATCTTTCAGCAGAAGATCGCGGCCGAACTGGCGAGCCAGGAACAGATCATCCTGATTTGCGGACGGTATGAAGGATTTGACGAACGGATTCGGGAGCATCTGGCGGACCGGGAGATTTCCCTGGGCGACTACATTCTGACGGGAGGGGAACTTTCCGCGCTCGTGGTTATTGATGCCGTCTCCAGGCTGATTCCCGGCGTGCTGGGAAACGAAGACTCCGCGTCGAGGGAATCTTTTTCGCAGGGGCTTTTGGAATATCCGCAGTACACGCGCCCCGCCAGTTTTTCAGGGTGGAGCGTTCCGGAGGTGCTGGTTTCCGGAAACCATGCCCAGATCGAGCGCTGGCAACGCATCGAGGCGCTTCGCCGCACCTGGCAAAGAAGGCCCGAACTGCTCGAAAAAGCCGGGCTCGGCGGGGAAGATGAGGAACTTTTGGAAAAAATTAAGCTGGGCCGGATATAAAGTCTTGATTTTCAGACGGGTTTGGGGTAATGAAACCAGCCTTTAGGGCACAGCGATTCGTATTTGAAAAGCAGCAGGAGGAGTGAGGACATGAATGTATTGGAAATGATTGAAAAAGAACAGATGAGAGGCGATATTCCCGCCTTCAAATCGGGCGACACCGTCAAGGTATATGTGCGGATCACTGAAGGACAGAAGCAGAGAATCCAGGCTTTTGAAGGCGTGGTCATCCGCAAGCGCCGCGGCAACAGCCGGGCAAATTTCACGGTTCGGAAGGTGTCCTACGGCATCGGCGTAGAAAGAACCTTTCCCATTCATTCGCCGGTCATTGATCGCATCGAAGTGGTGTCCCGCGGTTTGGTTCGCCGTTCGCGCCTGTATTACCTGAGAAGCCTTCGAGGGAAAAAGGCAAGGATCAAGGAAGACACCGGCCACTGAGGCCGTTCAGGGTTTTTCGATGAATACATTCGAAAGACTTGCGCAAGTGGAAGGCTACAAAACCATCGCGGGTGTTGACGAAGCGGGCCGCGGCCCGCTGGCCGGCCCCGTGGTGGCCGCAGCCGTAATTTTTCCGCCCGAATATTCAAATCCCGCCATCAACGATTCCAAGAAACTGACCGCCGCCAAACGCGAAGATCTCTACCGGGTCATCACCCGGGAGGCGATGGCCGTAGGCCTCGGCGTGGTGGAAGCGGACGTCATCGACCGGATCAACATTCTTCAGGCGTCGCTTCAGGCGATGCGCGAAGCGGTGACGGAGCTTTCCGTGAGGCCGGATTACCTCCTCATCGACGGGCTCAACTCCATCGACTTCGACGCGCCGCAGAAGGCGATCGTCAAAGGGGATTCACTCAGCGTTTCCATCGCCGCCGCGTCCATCATTGCCAAGGTTTCACGCGACCGGATCATGGAGATGTATCACCGCCAGTTTCCCCGCTACAACTTTCTGAAAAACAAAGGATACGGCACGGTCGGGCATCGCAGGGTCCTTGAGGAAATCGGCATGTGCAAGATTCATCGCCGGTCCTTTCATCTCAAAAAACAGAATCTCCCGCAAACGGCGCTGGACTGGTCAGAATGAAGGATTCACAAGACAGGCGAAAAATCATCACCGGCAGGGCCGGGGAAGCGATGGCCGCCGATTTTCTGAAGCGGCGGGGCTACCGGATACTTGAGATGAACTACCGCTGTTCCATCGGGGAGATCGACATGGTCGCCCGCGAGAAGGACGTGCTGGTGTTTGTGGAGGTCAAGACGCGAAAATCCGGCGCGATGGGCTATCCCGAGCAGGCGGTGGGTTTGGTCAAACAAAAGAAAATGTCTCAGCTCGCGCTGTGGTATCTGCGGGATAAAAATATCGGGGACGCAGCGGTCCGCTTTGACGTGGTGGCCATTTTGCTGCTTCCCTCCGGAAACGACATTCGACTGATCCGCGGCGCTTTCGACTTCATTGCCCTGGAATAGCCCGCGTTGTGCCTGCGGCTTTGCCGGCAGGCGCCGGACGCGAGAAGCTAAAAGCGGGTGAGGGCCGGCTTTCCGATGGGAAACACGTTGAAGCCGATCTCAAAGCATTTTCGGTGATCGACGATGTTGCGGCCGTCGAACAGGAAGGCGGGTTTGACCATCGATTTGTAGATCTTCCGGTAATCCAGCTTCCGGTATTCCTCCCAGTCCGTCATGACGGCCAGCGCGTGGCAGCCCCGCGCGGCCTCGTAGGGGTCTTCGACATAACGGATATTTCCCTTTTCATGCGCCAGATCGATCGCGGCATTGGCCAGCGCCCGGGGATCGGTAATGATCACTTCAGCCCGCTCCGCCAGGAGCTTTCGTGTGATGGCGATGGCCGGGCTCTCCCGCGTGTCGCCGGTGTCGGCTTTGAAGGCAAATCCCAGAACGCAGATTTTCTTTCCGGCCAGCGTGTTGAACATGGACCGCAGAATGTTGGCGATAAACCGGTCCTGCTGATACTCGTTGATCCTGACGACGCTTTCCCAGTACGAGGCCACTTCCGGCAGACCGTAAAAACGGCACAGGTACACGAGGTTCAGAATATCTTTCTTGAAGCAGGAGCCGCCGAAGCCGATGCCCGCCTTCAGAAATTTGGCGCCGATGCGGCTGTCCGTGCCCACGGCGTGCGCGACTTCGGAGACGTCGGCGTCCGCTTTTTCGCAAAGCGCCGAGATGGCGTTGATGGAGGATACCCGCTGCGCCAGAAAGGCGTTCGCCACCAGCTTGGAAAGTTCGGCGCTCCAGATGTTAGAGGTAATGATCTTTTCTCGCGGCAGCCACCGGGTGTAAATCTCCACAAGCGCCGCACGGGCGGCCAGTCCGCTTTTGGTTTCGCGCGAGCCGATCAGAACGCGGTCCGGGTTTTCCAGGTCGCTGACGGCGGTTCCTTCCGCCATGAATTCCGGGTTGGAAAGGACGTCAAACGTGATGTTTTTCTTCCCCGACGACAGAATCCGCTCCATCGCCTGCGCCGTCTTGATCGGCAGCGTGCTTTTTTCGATCACGATTTTCGGGGATTTGGCGTTTTCGAGAATCTGCCGGGCGGTTTTTTCCCAGTACTGAAGGTCGGCGGCCATGCCGGCGCCCGCGCCGAAGGTTTTGGTCGGCGTGTTGACGCAGACGAAGATGATGTCGTTTTCCTGAATTCCTTTTTCGATGCCGGTGGAGAAGAAGAGATTCCGCCCGCGCGTTTTTTTGACGATGGTCTCGAGGCCGGGTTCGTAAACGGGAAGCCGATCCGAGTTCCAGGCCGCGATGCGCTCGGGATTGACGTCCACGACGGTCACACGGTAGTCCGGGCATTTGGAGGCGATCATCACCATCGAGGGGCCTCCGACGTAGCCTGCGCCGATGCCGAGAATGTTCTTTTTGAATTTCATATGTTTGTTTTCCTTTGCCGGTTCTAGGATGTTTTCAGAATATCCCTGAAATACCGGATCGTGTCTTCCAGTCCCTGCTCCAGGGAAACGGAGGGCTGCCAGCCCAGTTTTTCGCGCGCCAGGGCGATGTCGGGTTTGCGCTGCGCCGGATCATCGGACGGCAGCGGCTGAAAGACGATCTTCGATCGGCTGCCCGTCAGATCGATCACCAGGCGCGCCAGCTCCAGGATGGTGAATTCCGCGGGATTGCCGAGGTTGACCGGCCCGTAGAAATCATCAGGCGCTTCCATCAGCCGGATGAGTCCGTCGATCAGATCGCTTGCGTGGCAGAAGGAGCGCGTGTGGCTTCCGTCGCCGTAAACGGTGATGTCCCGGTTCTGCAGGGCCTGAAGGATGAAGTTGCTGACGACTCGGCCGTCGTTTGGCGCCATGCGCGGTCCGTAGGTGTTGAAGATGCGGGCGATGGTCGTGCGGACGGCGTTTTGCCGGCGATAGTCCATCATCAGGCATTCCGCGGCTCTTTTGCCCTCGTCGTAGCAGCTTCGAATGCCGATGGGATTGACGCGGCCCCAGTAGGATTCATGCTGCGGGTGTACTTCCGGATCGCCATAGACTTCCGAGGTGGAGGCCTGAAGAATTTTCGCCCGCGTTCGTTTGGCGATGCCCAGAACGTTGATGGCGCCCATGACGTTCGTTTTGATGGTTTTGATCGGGTTGAACTGGTAGTGAACGGGCGACGCCGGACAGGCGAGGTTGTAGATTTCGTCCACCTCAAGATAGATGGGGTTGATGATGTCGTGCCGGATCAGTTCGAAATGCGTCTGTCCCAGCAGGTGCGAGATGTTGTTTTTACTGCCGGTAAAAAAGTTGTCCAGGCAGATCACATCATGTCCTTCGCCGCAAAGCCGCTCGCACAGATGGGAGCCCAAAAAACCCGCTCCGCCCGTAATCAGGATTCGCTTCATATCCGGTTGGCTGTTCTTCCCTGTAGTAATTTATTTTCGTCTCTGCTAATAAAGCCGAAGGGCTCGGATGTCAACCATAAAAAGTCAGAGGGGCGGCAAAATGGACAGGGAAGCGCGGGGAGTTCTTTACATGGTGGCCACGCCGATCGGCAATCTGGAGGATATTACCCTTCGGGCGCTGCGTGTGCTGAAAGAGGTTGATCTCGTTGCCGCGGAGGACACCCGCCGCTCCAAAATCCTGCTTTCCGCGCATGGGATCAAAACGCCGCTCCGCAGTCTGCATGAGCACAACGAGAAGGAGCGAAGCGCCGAAATTCTATCCAGGCTCCAAAACGGAAAGAGCGTCGCCTACGTCTCGGATGCCGGAACTCC
Source organism: Smithellaceae bacterium (assembly GCA_028693285.1). Classification (GTDB taxonomy): domain Bacteria; phylum Desulfobacterota; class Syntrophia; order Syntrophales; family Smithellaceae; genus UBA8904. The sequence goes on along the minus strand of JAQUVQ010000038.1, from coordinate 18,941 downwards.
CTGCGTCTCCGATCCCGGCCGGCATCTCGTGCGGGCGGCCCGCGACAACGGCATTCGCGTGGTTCCCGTTCCGGGCGCCTGCGCTTTGCCCGCGGCCCTGTCGGTTTGCGGCTTTCAGGCCGAACCATTTTTGTTCTGCGGCTTTCTCCCCCCCCGGTCCAACCGCCGCCGCCGCTTTCTGGAGTCCATTATGGAAGAGGAATGCTCCATCATTTTCTATGAGTCTCCGGCCAGAATCCGTGAAACGCTGGAAGACGCGCTGGACATTCTGGGCGACCGGCAGGTCATGGCGGCGCGGGAACTGACCAAGGTGTTTGAAGAGATCCGGGAGGGCAAGATTTCCGAACTGCTGGCCGCATGGCCCGGCGCGGGCGTCAAGGGGGAATTTACGGTGATGCTTCAGGGCGCCGCCCGCGAGCCTGCGGTTCTTTCGGAGCGGGAGATCGGGGAACAGCTTTTGAAAATCCTTTCGGAGAAAGGCGTTTCGCTGCGGGATGCCGTTGCGGAAGCGGCGCGCCGAACCCAAATGCCCAGAAAAAAAATATACGATGCGGCGCTTCGAATCCGCCGGGAATTTCCGTAAGGGAGCGGGGCCGCCGCGGTTTACATATTGCTTGAAGAGTTGCCGTCACTATGCTAATCCCATGTCGAAATGAAAGCAATTCCCCGCGGTCGGGGGAGAGCCTTCCGCTTCGGGGGAGAAGTTTTTTTGCGACCCCCGGCGGCAAACAAATTCGCCGCCCGATTGAAAAAAGGGAGTTGTCATGAAAATCCGTCCGGTTTTTTTCGCTCTGATCATTGCGCTGGCCCTGTGCCTTTGCGCCTGTTCGTCGCGCGGCCCGGATACGCTGAAAAATGATGCCGGCACAAAAGCGGTGAACCGGATTGCCCTGCTGCCGGTGGAGAATCAAACCGGAGACGCCAGGGTGCCGAAAATGCTCCGTCTCAAATTGTCGGAAGAACTTCGCTTTAAAGGCTATCCCCAGGTGGATATCGAGGTCATTGACGGCCGTCTGGCCGCCATGGCGGGCGCCGGCGAACCGGGGAAGACCGCGATTGCTCCAGGGGTTGTCCGGGAAATGCTGGGCGCGGACGCCGCCATGTACTGCAGCCTGATGGAAAGCAAAGTTTCCAAAAAGATTTTTTACACGCCGGTCACCGTGTCGGTGCGTTGCGAATTGCGCAGCACGGCAACCGGCGAGACCCTGTGGAACGCAGAGGGCAAGGCGACCGGCAGAAGCTTTGATCTCAGAAGCAAAACGCTGGACCTGAAAGCCCTGGGAGATCTGGAAGCGGTTCTGGAAAAGGTGGTGGACGAGGTGATGGAATCCCTGCCGTACGGACCGAAATTGAGCGGATAGTCCGCCGCGGTCCGTCCGGAAATGAGGGGTCAAACCGGTCTCGGAAAGATGCAAAGGAGAAACGCATGAGGGAAAAAACGAAAATCATCGTGGCTGTGATTATGACGCTGATGCTCGCCGCCGCCGCGCAGGCCCAGTCGCCGGTGACCGTCAAAATGACCAAAGGACGGGCTCAGATCACATCGTTGAAGGGAAAAGTTTCCATGGTCTGTCCGGGCGGGAAGGAGGCGTTTTACCTCAAAACCTATGATTTCATCCTGCCCGGGTGCGAAGCCGCCACGGGCCCGGACTCCAGGGTGGAGATGGTTTTGCCCGACCGAAGCGTTGTCCGCTTCTCGGAGAAGACAAAATTCAAACTGGTCCAGGCCGACATCGGCGCACGGGGAAGCCGTTCGGTCGGCATTTCCGTTACGCTCGGGAAAATCTGGACAAACGTGCGCAAGTCCCTGGTGGGCGGAAGCGACCGGTTTGAAATCTCCTGCCAGAATGCCGTAGCCGGGGTTCGCGGCACTGTTTACCGCATGGATGTCGAAAAGGACCAGTCCGCGGTGGTCAAGGTTTACGACGGCGAAGTCAGCGTCGCGGGTGTCTCCCCGGCGCAGCCTAAAGCGCCGGTCGCCTTCGGGCCTCCCAAACCGGTTGCAGGGCCGACGGTGATTGAAGGGCCGAAGCCCGTCTCGATGGAGCAGTGGGTGTATATCGTCCGGTCCATGCAGAAGATTCAAATCACGGTCGACGGCCAGGCCCAGAAGCCGAGGGATTTTACGCAAGAAGAGGACATGGATGACTGGGTGAAGTGGAACCAAGAGAGAGATAAGCAGTACGGCCAATAACGTCGGGCGCAGAATGTATAGATGAATATCCCTAACTTTCTATCGCTTTTGCGGATCATACTGGTTCCGGTGTTCGTCATCTTTCTGATTCAGGCGGAATATGACCGGGCGCTGATCACTTTCGTCGTTGCCGGCTTGACGGACGCGCTGGACGGAACGCTGGCCCGGCTTTTGAAATGCCAGACCGTTCTGGGCGCCTATCTTGACCCTCTTGCCGATAAACTTCTTTTGGCCACAAGCTTTATCATGCTGGCCGTGATCGGTCTCATTCCGGCATGGCTGGCCGTGGTGGTCATCAGCCGGGACTTGATCATCCTGCTGGGAATTGCAATATTCTCACTGATGTCGATTGCTTACGAAATCAAGCCGGCGATTATCAGCAAGGTGACGACGGCCCTGCAGGTGGGCACCATTTTTTTTGCCCTGCTGAACAAGGCTCTGCCCCAGGATTTTGGAACATTTTGGATCGCCGTGCTTTTCTGGGCCACGGCGTTGTTCACCTTTGGTTCTGGCGTCGTTTACATTCTGCGCGGGATACGGATACTGAATAAATCCGCACCCGAAGAGACGAAAAAGTAAGATATTATCTTGACACGAAAGCGTTTTGCTGTTAGGTGACTCACCGCAAAAGTTGAAGATAGGCAAGTAGCTCAGGGGGAGAGCGCCATCCTGACGCGGTGGATGTCCAGGGTTCAAATCCCTGCTTGCCTACCATTTTTTATATTCGCGCATATGCCGTTCATGCCGATTGAAAGAAAAGGGCATCAGCAAAATGGTGATGCCCTTTTAAAATGATCCAAAACATTAAAGATTTTGATGAACTCATGGATGTAAAAGTAATTTTTCCCGACCAGTCGGAACAGACCTTTCCCAGGGGCGTAACCGTTTCCGAGGCCGTCGGAAGCTGGAAGAAAGAAGCGCTTGCCGCCGCCGTCGCAGCCGACGTCAACGGTGTTTCCGTCGATCTGAGTTTTGCGCTCTCGGGCGACGCAAAGGTTGAACCAATTGATATTTCTTCAAAAAAAGGCATTTCCATATTGCGCCACAGCGTTTCTCACGTAATGGCGCAGGCCGTGCAGGAAGTGTTTCAGGGCGCGAAAGTCACCATCGGCCCTTCCATTGAAGACGGGTTTTATTACGATTTTGAATATGCCGAACCGTTTACGCTGGATGATCTTGAGAAAATCGAAAAAAAGATGAAGGAAATTGTCGCGGCCGATCATCCGTTTGTCCGCGAGGAGCTGCCCCGCGAAAAGGCGGCGGAGCTTTTTGCCGCGAAGGGCGAAGACTACAAGGTGGAGCTGATTCGGGATCTGCCGGCGGATGTTTCTGTGGTCAGCCTCTACAAAGACGGGGATTATGTTGATTTATGCCGCGGCCCGCACATTCCGCGGACCGGCATGATCAAAGCCTTCAAGCTGCTGAGCGTCGCGGGCGCCTACTGGCGCGGCGACGAGCGAAACAAGATGCTTCAGCGCATTTACGGCACGGGCTTTGCCGACGAGCAGGCGCTTCAGGATTATCTGACGCTGCTGGAAGAGGCCAAAAAGAGAGACCACCGGAAACTGGGCCGCGAGCTGGATCTGTTTCAGGTCAACGACGAAGCCGGGGCGGGGCTGGTGATTTTCCATCCCAAGGGCATGCTGCTTCGCTATCTTATTGAGGAATGGGAAAGAAAAGAGCATTTGAAGCGCGGTTACGACATGGTGATGGGCCCCCAGATTCTCAAGGTGGATCTGTGGAAGAAATCGGGCCATTTCGATCACTACCGGGACAATATGTATTTCACTGAAGTGGATGAGCAGACTTACGGCATCAAGCCGATGAACTGCCTGTCGCACATGCTGATCTACAAATCAAAAATCCGCAGCTACCGCGATCTGCCGCTTCGGTATTTTGAACTCGGCACCGTTCATCGCCACGAAAAGACCGGCGTTCTCCACGGATTGATGCGCGTACGCCAGTTTACGCAGGATGACGCGCACATCCTGTGCATGCCCGAACAGCTGAACGCGGAAATCCGCGCCATCGCCGACTTTGTCCATTACGCGATGGGCATTTTCGGCTTTGAATATGAAGTGGAATTAAGCACGCGGCCGGAGCACTCCATCGGATCCGACGCGGACTGGGATCTGGCCACAAAGGCGCTGGAAAACGCGCTTGTGGACAACAAAATTCCCTACGAAGTGAACGAGGGCGACGGCGCGTTTTACGGGCCGAAAATCGACTTCAAGCTCAAGGACGCCCTGAAGAGAAAATGGCAGTGCGCGACGATCCAGTGCGATTTCACCCTGCCGGAGAGGTTCGATCTGAGCTACATCGGCCCCGACGGGGAAAAGCACCGCCCCGTGATGCTGCACAGGGTCATCCTGGGGGCGATCGAACGGTTCATGGGCGTTCTCATCGAACATTACGCCGGAGCGTTTCCGGTATGGCTGGCGCCCACCCAGTGCGTTGTGCTGACGGTTACGGACAAGCAGATTCCCTATGCCGAATCGGTGCGCGGCCGATTGGTCGAAGCCGGCATCCGTTGTGAGCCGTATTTCGACAACGACAAACTGGGGTACAAAATCCGCCAGGCGCAGATGCAGAAGGTTCCCTACATGCTGGTCATCGGCGACAAGGAAGTGGCGGCCTGTGCCGTGGCGCCGAGAGCGCGGGACGGCCGGAATCTGGGCGCAATGCCCGTGGATGAATTCATTGCGCTGATTCAAGAAGCGTGCGGGAGCAAAAAGTAGCAATCGACTTTGGGAAGGACAATCCGGGAGGTGCCGTATAGCTAAGGATTTAAGGATCAACCGAGAAATCAAGTCGGCGAACGTCAGAGTCATCAACGAAGAGGGCCAGCCGCTGGGCGTGATCCCGCTGGAGGAAGCGATGGCACAAGCGGAAAGAGCGGCCCTGGATTTGGTGGAAGTGTCGGCCAACGCCGATCCGCCCGTCTGCAAAATCATGGACTACGGAAAGTACCGCTACAAGCAGAGCAAAAAAATCCATGATGCCCGGAAAAGCCAGACGGTGATTCATGTCAAGGAAATCCGATTGCGGCCCAAAACGGAAGCGCATGATCTGCAGGTCAAGATCAAGCACATCAAAAAGTTTTTGGAGCAGCGCGACAAGGTAAAAATATCCATGATCTTCCGGGGGCGCGAAATCGCCTTTACCGAGATCGGCCGCAAAATCATGGAGCAGATCAAGGCGGCGCTGGCCGATGAATGCATCATGGACCAGGAGCCCAGGCTGGAAGGCCGCAGTATGGTGATGATTGTTTCACCGAAAAAATAAATCCGAGGGGATTCAAAAAGAGGTGAGAAGATGCCGAAAATGAAAACACATCGAGGGGCGGCCAAACGTTTTTCCGTGACCGCAAAGGGGAAGGTCAAGCGCAGCAAGGCGTTTGCCAGCCACATCCTCACGAAGAAAACCACCAAAAGAAAAAGAACGCTGAGGAAGGCCGCGCTGGTGCACGGAGCCAACGAAAAAGCCATCAAAAGGCTGATTCCGTATTTGTAGGCCGCCGGGAAAAAAGGAAGTTGTTTCATATCGAAGGAGAGTGAAAGAAAATGGCTAGGATCAAAAGAAGCGTCACCGCCAGGAAAAAAAGAAGAAAAATATTAAAAATGGCCAAGGGATTTTTCGGAGCGCGCAGCCGTCTGCTTCGAACCGCGACCGAAGCCGTCAACAAGGCCATGAGCTATGCCTATCGCGACCGCAGGGGCCGCAAGCGCGAATTTCGCGCGCTGTGGATTGCGCGGATCAATGCAGCCGCCCGCCTGAATCAAATCTCCTACAGCCGCCTCATGGACGGTCTGAAGAAGGCGAATATCGGTCTGGATCGCAAGGTCCTTGCGGAGCTGGCCGTGAACGACCCGCAGGATTTCGCCCGCATTGTGGAAACGGCTAAAGGCGAGCAGGCGGCATGACAGGGGACCTTCAACTTCTGGAAAAGGATGCTCTGGCCGAGCTGGAAAAAGCCGGCGGTGAGGATTCAATTCTGGCGGTGAGAACGAAATACCTCGGCCGCAAAGGCCTTCTCACCGGGATGCTGAGAAATATTTCTTCCGTGCCGGCCGAAGAAAGACGCGTCTTCGGCATGCGCTGCAACGAAGTGAAGGAGCTTCTGGAAAAAAACATCGAAGAAGCCCTGCGGCGCAAGGCCGAGGATCAAAAAGCCGAATGGCTGGCCGCCCAGCAGATCGACGTCACGCTGCCCGGCAGAGGCATTCGCGCGGGCCGCGTTCACCCGGTGATTCAAATCCGCAACGAGATCTGCGGGATTTTCGCCGCTTTCGGCTTTTCAGTGGTCGAAGGGCCGGAAGTCGAGCTGGACTACTACAACTTCGAAGCGCTGAACATTCCCAAGGATCATCCCGCCCGGGATATGCAGGACACCTTTTACATTGAAGACAACATGGTCCTGCGCACCCATACCTCGCCCGTGCAGGTCAGGATCATGGAGAAGGCAAAGCCTCCCGTTCGCATTTTGTCCCCGGGTCGGGTGTACCGGCCGGATTCCGATGTTTCCCACACGCCGATGTTTCATCAGATTGAAGGCTTGCTGGTGGACCGGGGCGTCAGTTTCGGCGACCTGAAGGGCATCCTGACCGCTTTCTTGAGGAAAGTGTTCGGGGAAGGCACGATCCTGCGCTTTCGTCCCAGTTTTTTCCCCTTTACCGAACCGTCCGCGGAGGTCGATATCCGCTGCGTCATGTGCGGCGGCAAAGGATGCCGCGTCTGCGGACAGTCCGGGTGGCTGGAGATTCTGGGCTCCGGCATGGTCGACCCCGCCGTCTTTCAGAACGTCGGCTACGACCCGGAAGTTTATACCGGTTTTGCTTTCGGTATGGGGCTGGAGCGCATCGCCATGCTTAAATACGGCATTTCCGACATCCGTCTTCTTTTTGAAAACGACATTCGATTCCTGAAACAGTTTTAGGAGAATGTGATTGCATGCTGGTCAGTCTCAAATGGCTTAAGGATTATATCGACGTGGAAACGGCTCCCGAGGAGCTTGCGGACCGGCTGACCATGGCCGGTCTGGAGGTGGATGAGATTCGCACGCTCTCCCCCAGATTTTCCGGCGTCGTGGTTGCGAAAATTTTATCCGTCCGGCCGCACCCCAACGCGGACAAGCTTTCCCTGTGCGATGTCACCGACGGCGCGCAGACCTATCCCATCGTCTGCGGCGCCAAAAACATCCATCCGGGCGACATCGTTGCGCTGGCAAAAATCGGCGCAATCATACCCGGCGGCTACACGATCAAATCCACCACGCTGCGCGGAGAAAAATCCGAAGGCATGCTCTGCTCCGAGGCGGAGCTGGAAATCGGCGACGACGCTTCGGGCATTGTGCAGTTGCCGGCCGGCATGACGCCGGGAACGCCGCTGGAAGAGGCCCTGGACCTGAACGACACGGTTCTGGACGTCGGCGTCACCCCCAACCGTTCGGACTGCCTGAGCATGATCGGCATGGCCCGCGAAGCGGCCGCCCTCACCGGAAAGACCCTGAAAATGCCCGAAGGGAAGGTCAGGGAAGCGGCCGAAGACGTGTCGCTGCTCTCGTCGGTAACCATTGAAGATCCGGACCTGTGCCCGCGGTACACGGCGCGGCTGATTCGGAACGTGACCATCGGCGATTCTCCCGTCTGGATGAAAACGAGGCTCGAGGCCGCCGGCTTGCGCGCCATCAACAACGTGGTGGACGTGACCAACTTCGTCATGCTGGAAATGGGGCAGCCGCTCCATGCGTTCGATTTTCACTTCCTGGAAGAGAGGCGCATCGTGGTGCGCAAATCAAAGCCCGGCGAGGAATTCGTTTCACTCGACGGGAAAAGCCGCATCCTTCCCGAAAATACGCTGCTGATTTGCGACGGAAAAAAGCCTGTGGCGATTGCCGGGATCATGGGGGGACTGAATTCCGAGGTCAAAGAAGACACCCGGACGATATTTCTGGAAAGCGCCTATTTCAATCCCTCATCCATTCGCCGTTCGTCACGCCGTCTGGCCATGCCGACGGACGCCGCTTTCCGCTTTGAACGGGGCATTGATCCCGAAGGCGTTATCCGGGCCCTGGACAGGGCGGCACAGCTGATCGCCGATCTTTCCGGCGGCGAGGTCTGCGCGAACCGGCTGGACGAATACCCGGCGAAAATCAAGCCGGTTGAAAACATACTTCTGCGAATGGACCGCGCCGGGCAGGTGATCGGAGTTGCCGTTCCGGCCAGGGAGGCTGTTCGCATTCTGAAGAGCATCGGCATGACGCTGAAGCGCGAGGGCAGGGGAGTCTATCGCGTGACGCCGCCCTCGTTTCGGGTGGATATCGAAAGAGAAATCGACCTGATCGAGGAAATCGCGCGTCTTTACGGTTACGACCGGGTGCCTTCGACGCTGCCGTCCGTCTCAGTGACGGAGCTGGACGCCATTCCCCGCCTGGCGCTGGAAGAGAGAATTCGCCTCCTGCTCACGGGCTTTGGCTATTCGGAAATCATCAACTACAGTTTCACGACGCCCTTTTGCGCGGAAGCGCTCGGCCTGCCGCCGGAAGATGAAAGGCGACGGTTCGTTGTCATCCGGAACCCGCTGACGGAAGACCAGTCGGTCATGCGCACGACGCTGACATACGGTCTGCTGGAAACCCTGAAGAAGAACATCAACAATGCCTCTTGGAATCTGAAGCTCTTTGAAATAGGACGGACTTTCCTCAGGCGCGGCGATGGCGAGCTGCCGGAAGAAAGAAATATCCTGGCGGCGCTCGCCGCGGGCAAGGCATCGGATGACCTCTGGGGATTGAAAGCCGGTGTTGACTTTTATGATCTGAAAGGCTGCCTGGAAAATATTTTTCAGGATTTGAAGTTCGACTCCATGCGGTTCCGGGCGGAAAAGCCCCAGTCGTATCTGCACCCCGGTCAGTCCTGCGGCGTGTATGCGGATGATGTCCGGATCGGCTCCATGGGAAAAGCGCACCCGGATGTTCTGAAAAAAATGGACATCAAGAGTGACGCTTATGTATTTGAAATTGATCTTGATCTGCTGGGCGCAAAGATACGGCCGCGGGTTCGCTGCAGGGAAATATCCAAGTTTCCTGCGGTTTTGCGCGATGTTGCTTTTGTTCTTCCCTCGTCCATGGAATCCGAAAAAATGCTTGAAATGGTTTTGCGTCAGCGTGAAGATTTGCTTGAAAATGTTTCAATTTTTGATATATACGCGGGCAAAGGTCTTGAAGAAGGAACCAAGAGCCTGGGGCTCAGGTTTTCCTACCGCGCTTTGGACAGAACGTTGACGGATGCGGAAGTCAGTGCCATTCACGACCGAATTGTGAAGGACACGATTCGGCTGACGGGTGCAAAAATAAGAGCCTAACAGTTTACATGACGTTAAAACGGAGGGATGGACATGACAAAAATTGATATTATACAGAATGTTTACGAAAAACTCGGCTTTTCCAAAAAAGAATCTTCAGATATCGTTGAGTCCGTATTTGACATCATTAAAGACAGCCTTGCCGCGGGCGAACGGGTGAAAATATCGGGTTTCGGCAATTTCATGGTAAAGGAAAAGCGCGCGCGCCGCGGCCGCAATCCCCAGACCGGCGAGGAAATATCCATTACAGCGCGCCGGGTTTTGACTTTCAAATCCTCCCAGGTGCTGCGTAAATCTTTAAACAGTTAGTGCAACGTTTTTTCTGCGCCGCCGGCGCCGGAAAGACTGCCGGCTGATTTGCGGCGGGAACCTTTTTGCGGTTTTTCGCCTGTTCGTGTATTTCTCCGCAAGAGCTCAGGAATCGTATGGACGGCATCATTCCCGACAAAGCCTATTTCCGCATCGGGGAAGTGAGCAAAATCCTCAATGTTGAACCGTATGTCCTTCGCTACTGGGAGACCGAATTCAGGACCGTCAAGCCGGTGCGCACCAGCTCCGCGCAAAGGCTGTACCGGAAAAAAGACGTGGAAGAATTGCTGATCATCCGCAACCTGCTCTACCAGCAGCGTTTTACGATCAACGGCGCCAAAAAACAGCTCATGAAAATCCGCTCCGGAGAGGAAGCCCCGCCCGAGGCCGCTTCCGAGGATAAGCTCGTCCTGATCAAAAAGGAGCTCCAGCGGATTAAAAAGATAATGAGCTGAAAAAGCCGGCTTTCGGATTTCTTCTGCGAAACAAAAAGATTACTTCTTGTTGGCTCTTTTAGAAGCTTTCAGCGGATTGGTCTTTTGCGTTTCCTTGATTTCTATTTTGACGTGCGACGCGGTCGGGCAGTTGCCGGTCAGCCACTTGCTTTTGGGGTCCGGATAGACCTTGCAGTACCGGCCGGTTTCAAATTCGAAAATTTTATTGCATTCTCCGCATTTATCAACGACAGGCTGACAGCTGTTCCCGAAAAAACCGCAGCCCTTTTTGGACATGAAGGCGCATTCCACTCCCTTTTTGACTGTTTCGCAAAGCATGTTGCACAAACCCCCTTACCTGAATTTTCTGTAATGTTGAACGCCGCGGAAAGCGGCGGCCGAACTGGTCTTGAAAACCGGCGTGTCCTTAACAGCAAAAAAACCGGCTGTCAAGAAAAAATAAGGAAAATTGAAACTTGCGGGAGCCCTGATTAAATTGACACAACCCTGCATTTATGTTAGTTCCTTCACCGCGTAAAAGCAGGGAAATAATCAAGATATGCGCGACGGGGGAAGGGAATGAAAAAGGGCTCCTTGCTGAAAATCTTCTGGAGGTCTTTTTTCATTCACGCGGCGCTGAACTTTCGCCGAATGCAGAACCTCGGCTTTGCGTACGCGATGATTTCGCTGCTCAGACAACGGAAAATGCCCGATCGCGAAGCAGAGGAGATGCTGGTCAGACACCTGCAGAGGTTCAGCACGCATCCCTATCTGTCGGCGCCGCTTCTGGGCTCGATCCTGCGGATGGAGGAAGACCGGCCGGACGGTGAAGACGCAGCGCCCATCACGGCCGTGAAGCAGAGCCTGATGGGGCCGTATGCCGCGATCGGCGACGCTTTTTTCTGGGGATCGCTTCGGCCCTGCGCGGGGATCTGCGCCGTCGGACTGGCCTGGCTGGGGTGCGTTTTTGCGCCGCTGGTGTTTCTCCTGATCTATTCGCCGGCGCACCTGCTCGTGAGAGGGCGGGGGTTCTTTGAAGGCTACCGCGGCGGGAAGCAGGGAATCGCGGCGATTCGCGCAATGGATCTTCCAGGCGTGACAGGCCGCATTCGCTGGCTGGCCCTGGCGGCCCTGATCGCGGGCAGCCTCTTGGCTTTACAGGCCGGTTTCCGGGGTGCGTCTGCGTTTGGCGTTGCGGCGGCCATGCTCGCCGCGCTTTTGCTCTGCTGGTGGCTGGTGAAACGGGGCGTATCGCAAACCTACATTCTGTATGGCGCCGCGGCGCTTTTTATGATTTTTTCGACAAGAGGGTTGTGGCTGTGCTGGATATGAAAACCTTTACCTTGAAAAACAAGCTGGGCATGCATGCGCGCGCGGCCGCGCTGTTTGTTCGGATTGCCCAGAAATACCGCTCGGATATTGTCATTGAACGCAACGGGCAGACCGTCAACGGGAAGAGCATTCTCGGAATTCTGACGCTGGCCTGCCCGATGGGCGGCCAGATTACCGTCAGCGCCAGGGGCGATGACGCCGATGGAGCGCTTGCCGAGCTGGAGGCGTTGATTGAAAATAAATTCGGAGAAGAATAAAAACAGCAGATGATGTCAGACCAGGGAAAGAAAACTTTTGTTCTCAAGGGGATAGGCGTTTCCCCGGGCGTGGTGATCGGCAAGGTGTACCGGTTTGACCCGCTGGACGCGCAAATATCATTTTACAAGCTGCACAGCGAGGATATGGTTCCGCGGGAAATTGAGCGCTTCAAAAACGCGCTGAAAGAGTCCTCGCGGCAGCTTCTGGAAATTCAGGAAAACCTGAAGAAGACAAAAGTGACGGAGCCGCTCTATATCATCGACGTCCACATTTTGCTTCTCTCGGATAAAAAATTCATCAGCCGTACGATCAAATACATCCGCCGCATGGGCGTCAACGCGGAATGGGCGCTGCGCATGACCCTGGACCATTACAAGCAGATTTTTGAAGGCCTTGAGGATGTTTATATCAGCGGCCGCATCAGCGACGTGCAGTATGTGATCCAGAGGATTCTGCGCAATCTTTCCGGCGAAAAACACGAAATTGTCTGGGATGTCGGACAGGAAGGCGTCGTGATTGTCTCCCATGACCTGTCCCCCGCCGACACGGCGCAGATGAAGATGGATAAAATCGTCGGTTTTGCCACCGACAGCGGCGGCCGGACGTCCCACACGGCGATCGTGGCCCGCTCCATGGAATTGCCCGCCGTCGTCGGGCTGGATAATGTCACCCGCTTTGTCCGCACCGGCGACGACATTATCGTGGACGGCACGTCGGGGCTCGTGGTGGTCAATCCCTATCCCGACATGCTCAAAAGGTATGAGGAAAAGAAGCGCCACTACGATGCCGCCAAGGATGAATATCTGAAATACGCCCGCAAGCCGGCCGTGACGGTGGATGGCTACAGCGTGAAAATCGGTTCCAATATTGAATTTGTCGAAGAGATCCCTTCGGCGGTGTCGCACGGGGCGGAGCACGTCGGGCTGTACCGGACGGAATTTCTCTATATCTACCGCGATGAACTGCCGACGGAAGAAGATCACTTCAATAACTACCGGCAGGTGGTCGAGGAAAAAAACTTTTCCTGGGCGACCATCCGCACGTTTGATCTGGGCGGCGACAAGTTCACCAAATATCAGAAGCATGCCAGGGAGCTGAATCCGCAGATGGGCCTGCGGGCCATCCGCTTCTGCCTGAAGGAAATCGAGATTTTCAAAACACAGCTTCGCGCGATCTGGCGCGTCAGCGCGCTGGGCAGGGTGAAAATTTTATTCCCGATGATTTCCGGCATGGAGGAAATCCGGGAAGCCAAGCGGCTGCTGGAAGAGACTCGCCGGGAGCTGCTGGCCCAGGGGGCGCCGATCGCCGACCGGATGGAAATCGGGGCGATGATTGAAGTGCCGGCGGCCGCCGTGATTGCCGACCAGCTGGCGACGGAAGTCGATTATTTCAGCATCGGCACCAATGACCTGATTCAGTACGCGCTGGCGATTGACCGCTCCAATGAAAGGGTCACCTACCTCTACGAGCCCCTGCATCCGGCCGTTCTGAGGCTGATCAAACGCATCGTGGACTCGGCGCACAAGGCCGGCATTCGCGTGGCCATGTGCGGAGAGATGGCCGGCGATCCTCTTTGCTGTCCGATCCTTCTGGGGATGGAGCTGGACGAACTGAGCATGAACCATCTGGCCATTCCCCGCATCAAGAGAATCCTTCAGCAGTCCAGCCTGGAGGAATCCCGAAAGCTTCTGGAGAAGGCCCTGTCCTACAACAACGCCGCCGAAGTTCGGGCCTGCGTCCAGGACTACATGACCCGGCGTTTTCCCGATGAGATTCAGAAGAGGGAACTGTAGGCGCCGGACGCGAATCCCGGGCCCGGCAAACGAAGAGACTGGAGAGTATGAGCGAAAAAACGCCCACGGAAACCGGACGGCCGGAAGAGAAATATTACTCCGGCTGCATGTATGCCGATCAGGATCTCTGGCGCTTTCATGCCGCCAAGGCCTATCTGTCGCGGGTTTCCATCGCCGACGAGGATGTCCAGGCGCTGAAGGATCTTGCCGGCAAGGGGGCCGTGGTTTACGCCATCAAGCAAAGAAGCAAACTCAACAGCCTGATCCTGGCCGAGGTGACCGCGCGCAAAGGCCTGCCCATGCCGGTATACAGCCACGGCGTCAACATGTCTTTTTGGCAGCCGCTCTCCAAGATGATGAAGTTCCTCTGGTCTTCTTTCCTGCGCCGCTTCCGGAAAAACGAGATCGCCCGCCAGGGGAAGCTCGAATTCCTCGCCGGAAAAGTCGCCGCCCGGGAAAGCGTCATCATTCATCTGGGAGAGTCGGAGTTTATCGAAAGCCGAGCCTCCGAGGATGCCATTGCCGGCCTGATGAACCTGCAGGCCGGCCTCCCGTTTCCCATCTACATCGTCCCGGTGCTCGTGGCGTACGGCCGGCGACGGGAGAAGGAGGATGAAAGCCTTTTCAACATCCTTTTCGGCCAGACGGAGCACACGGGAACGATGCGCCGTCTCATCACGTTCATACGCTATTCCAAGCAGGCCTTTATCCTTCCCGCCGAACCGGTTCATCTGCCGGAGTATCTGTCCGCGAACAGTCTTTTGACCAAAAACGAACTCGTAATGGATTTGCGCGGAGAGCTGATTGACCGGATCGAAGAGGAAAAGACTTCCGTGGTCGGACCGGCGCTGAAATCGCGCGAAGCCATGATGGGCATGGTCATGCACGATCCGAAGCTGAACGGGTTCCTGGATGAATACGCCCGGAACAACAAAAAAGACCGGGCTGGCCTGGCCCGGGACGTCCGCCGCTATCTGAACGAAATCGCGTCGGATTACCGGGAAACGTTCGTGGAATTGTGGGACAAGGTTCTGACCTGGCTGTGGAACACGGTGTATGACGGCGTGTCCATCGACTCCGAAGGGCTGGCCAACGTGCGCAATATTTCCAAGAAAATGCCGTTTGTCATTATTTCCTGCCACCGCAGCCACATCGATTATCTGCTGTTGTCCTATGTTTTTTACAAAAACAACATTCAGCTTCCGTTTATCGCCGCGGGAAACAACCTTTCTTTCTTCCCGCTGGGGTATATTTTCCGACGGTCCGGCGCGTTTTTTCTGCGGAGGAGCTTTCGCGGCAACGAGGTTTATGGAGAGGTCTTTTCCAAATATATGGCCATGCTGCTTCAGGAAGGTCTTCCGCTCGAGTTCTTTATCGAGGGCGGCCGAAGCCGCACCGGGAAAATGGTGATGCCCAAATACGGGCTTTTGTCCATGATTATTCAGGCCTATCAGGACAAGTATTGCGAGAATCTGGCCGCGGTGCCCGTGTACATCGGCTATGACCGCGTGATTGAGGAAAAGTCCTATCTGAAAGAGCTCTCCGGCGCGCCGAAGGTTCAGGAAAATACCGTTGAAATCATCAAATCCACGAAAATCCTGCGCAAACGATACGGCCGCGTGTATGTCAACATCGGCGAACCGATCGTTTTGAAGGACTATCTGGCCGCTCAGGAAAAGTCCATGGACGAAATGACCGTGGAGGAGCGCCAGAGCCTTTATCGGAAAATCGGCTACGAAGTGGTTCTGGAAATCAATAAAGTCTCCGTGGTTACGCCGTTTGCGCTGGTGGCCTCCGGCCTTTTGAGCCACGACCGGCGCGGCATTTCCCACGAGGAGCTGCGGGGCATCTTAAATGAATTTTACGAATATCTGTCCACCCGGCACGTGAAATTTACCGACACCTTCGCGAACCGGGATCGGGCCATCACGGATGCCTTGAATATCTTTGACGCGACGGATATTATTTCCAGGATTGAAGCGGATGAAGAGGAAGAGGAAATGCAGGAGGTGGTCTATTCCCTCACCGACGCGAAAAGGCTGAACCTGGAATATTATAAAAACAACATTCTTCATTTTTTCATCCCGCTGTGCTTCATGGCGACCTCCATGGTGAAAAACCCTGAAGACTCCATTTCGCTGGCAAAGGTTATGGGAGACTACCGGTTTTTGAAATGGCTTTTGTGGAATGAGTTCATTTTTGACGAGAACCGGGAGGATGCTGATGACGTGCAGGAGGTTCTCACATACCTGCACTCGAGATCCATGATTCTGACCTCAAGGCGCGACGGCGAAGCCTGGGTGGAAATCAAAAGCAGGGGAGGGGTCAGGCTCAAACCTTTTGCCGGCCTGATCCACAACTACCTCGAGTCCTACTGGATTGTCATCCGCAGCCTGGTTTATCTGAAAAAGCAGCCTCTTTCGAAAAAAGACTGGCTGGCCAAGATCCGCTCGCTGGGAGACCGGATGTTCCGCAAGGGGGAAGTCCTGCGCGCCGAAGCCCTGTCGCAGGCCAACTATCAGAATGCCATCCTGTTTTTGGAGAGCGCGGAAATGATCGTATCCCAGGCCGGGGAAGAAAAGAGCGGCAAAAGAGAAACCGTTTACAGCCTGGCGAACAACCGGGCGCAGTTGGAAGTGCTGAGGCGACGCCTGTTCAAATTCCTGTAAATTCCCGCAGAAAAGACCCCTGTAGAAAAGAATTGACAAACGAGGGAAAAAGTAGGAAAAAAGAACTGTTTTTTCGTGAATTTTATTAACCGATCATTCAGGGAGGATGATATGTCAAAACGCATGAAAATCGTTATAGCGTTTGTATTGATTATGCAAATGGTCATCCCGTATCCGGTCTATGCCGCCACGGTGGGAAGATTCACCTCGGTGGTGGGCAATGTCATCCTGACCAGGGACGGCAAAGACTACAAGCCGGTGGTCAATTCAGCCGTCAAGGAAAAGGATATCCTTGTAACGGGTGCCAACTCTTCCGCGGTCATGACTTTTATCGACGACAGTACCATTGCCCTGTCTCCAAAAACGCGAATGC
The DNA here is from genome assembly GCA_028693285.1 of Smithellaceae bacterium. Classification (GTDB taxonomy): domain Bacteria; phylum Desulfobacterota; class Syntrophia; order Syntrophales; family Smithellaceae; genus UBA8904. The sequence continues at coordinate 2,220 of JAQUVQ010000038.1, read as the reverse complement.
AGGTCAGAGAATTTGGCGTGGAGGGAAAAGCCAGAAAGGGAATCTTTTCACTGTCGATTGGAAAACTGGTGGCCAACGTAACCAAATTTATCGGCGGGAAGAACAAGTTTGAGGTTCATTCGCCCACGGCCGTCTGCGGTGTTCGCGGCACATTCTTCGGAGTGGAAGTGGCCATGGCAGGGACCGTCATGACGACGACCGCGACCTGTACAACGGGCGCCCTGTCCGTGTCCGCTTTGTCGGCGACCGGCGCCATCATGGCGACTTCCGGCATTGTCGCGGGTCAGACGGCGGTTATTACCTCTACGGGCATCACCGTCGGCGCGGCAGGAGCGGCGGCAGGCGCAGGCGCAGCGGCGGGAACCGCAGGTACAACCGGCGCGGCGGGAACGGGAGCGGCAGCCGGTACGGCAGGCGCAGGCGCAGCGGGCGCTGGCGCGGCAGGAGCGGCGGCAGGTGCAGGCGCAGCGGCGGGCATCGGCGCGGGAACGATTGCCGCAGCGGCAGTGGTTGCAGCGGCGGCGGTCGCGGCAGTGGTTGCGACGACGGGGACTACGGATTCTACTCCCACGCATACAACGCCGGCGCACCCATAAGAATAAATCTTATTGAATGGATTCAGTCCCCCTTTCACCGGACGTTCATCGCCGGTGAAAGGGGATTTTTTTATACCCGGAAAGCGGCGGAATGACCAAAAAAGATTCTAAACTTTTCCTGCATTTGAAAAAATGGCTGGAAAAAGCGGTTCTGGACTACGGCATGATTGAAGAAGGAGACCGGGTTCTGGTCGGTGTTTCCGGCGGGGCGGACAGCTTCGCCCTTTTGGATCTGCTCGGCTCGCCGATGATTTTTGTTCCGCAATTTTCCTGGACCGCCGTATACATTGACATGGGCTTTGATCCGGGCTTTGTGGCGTATCGATTGCTGGAAGAATATTTCCAGACGCACCAACATCCGTATGTAATGGAAAAAACAGACATTGGGACGATTTCTCATTCTGATTTCAACCGGAAAAATCCGTGCTTTCTGTGTTCCCGTCTGCGCCGGAAAAGAATTTTTGAAATTGCGGATGAAAAGGGCTGCAATAAAATCGCGTTTGCCCACCACAAGGACGATATCATTGAAACGCTTCTCATCAACCTGTTTTACGGCCGGGAAATCAGCACCATGATGCCGAATCAGCCGATTTTCGACGGCAAGCTTCATATTATCCGTCCGCTGGCCTATTTGAGCGAAGCGCTGGTAAAAAAGTACAGCCGTGAGCGGCAGTTCCCGGCGGTTAAAAACGCCTGCCCGACGAGCGGAAATTCGCGCCGAAGCTATATCAAGAAATTGCTGGATCAGCTCGAAATTGACAATCCGGACATCCGTCACAATATTTATACGGCTATGAGCCATGTGAAGCCGGACTACCTCATGCCGGGAATAAAAAAATAATCAACGCTCTTTCCCTCCTTTTGCAGCCGCCTGAAGGCGGTGCGAGGAGGACAGAGTGTGTTTTAACAGTGGCAATAAACAAAATTTAATGTAGAATCAAATCATGTCAAAGGATAACGCGGCCCATAAACTTATCGCGTCCAACAAGTTCGCAAGAGTCAATTACGACATTGACGACGTCTATGAGGCGGGTATGGTCCTGTCCGGCACTGAAGTGAAGGCCCTGCGCGCCGGGAAGGCCAATCTCAAAGACAGCTATGCGGTTGTCAAAGACAGCGAAGTCTATCTGCGTGATATGCATATCAGCCACTACGATTTCGGCAACCGGGCCAACCATGAACCTTTGCGGCCGCGCAAGCTGCTTTTGCACAAGCGCGAGATCCGCAAATTGTACGGAAAAACCCGCGAAAAGGGATTGGCGCTGGTGCCGCTGCGGCTGTATTTCAAAAACGGCATGGTCAAGGTGGAAATCGGCGTCGGCAAGGGAAAGAAAATGCACGACCGCCGCGAGGACATCAAGCAGCGGGAAGAACGCCGATCCATCGCCCGGGATTTCAAATCCAAGCGGATTAGAGTTTAATTTTTTTATCTCTTGCCAATGCCGCGGCGGCGGGTAAGGAAACGAGCTGCGAATGACGAGATGCCTGAGGCGAGGTTTTATGAAAGGCAAGAAAGTCAGCGAAAGCAGAGTGATGATGGGGCAGGGGATGAACCCGGAAAACGCCAATCCTGCCGGCAATGTCCATGGCGGAGACATCATGAAACTGATTGACACAGCCGGCG
>JAQUVQ010000037.1 GCA_028693285.1 Smithellaceae bacterium | reverse complement strand
AATTCAATTCAATAATAATTATCAATTCAATGCGGCGTTTCCTTCCGCTTTGCCAATTCCGCCGCTGCCGCGCGTCCCGCGACGCGGCCGGTCAGGATGGACGCTCCCAGGAAAGTCCCTTCCAGTGTGCATTTTCCGTTGACGCCGGCAAGACCCGTCAATTCACCCACGGCGTACAATCCGGGGATGGTCTGACCCGAGACATTGATGACACGGCAGGACTGATCAATGGCGACGCCGCCCATGCTTTTGCGCGTCAGCGGCATGAAGCGCAGGGCGTAAAATGGAGGCTTTTCGATTCTGGGGGGATGCGCCCAGACTGATCGTGACGTGCCGATGCGTCCGAAGTCCTTGTCGCGGCCTGCCGTCACCATCTCGTTCCAGCGGCGCACGGTCTCCTCCAGGGTCTCGGGAGAAAGTCCCGCCGCCACGCCAAGCTCGCGGATGGTCATGGCCGACTTGACGACCTCGCTGTACTGTGGATTGTTAAAGAGTTCGCTCTCCACCAGTTGACGGCTCCAACCGGAGACATGGAATACCTTGCGGGCTTCATTATCAAATATCGCCCAGTAGGTTCCGCCGGGCTGCCGCACGACTTCCGGAAATGTCTTGCGTGTGTCGCGGGACTCGTTCATAAAACGCTTTCCCGTTTTGTTGACCCAAATGGAATGATCGGTGTAGGCATTCAATCCGCGATGGCCGGTCGCGTTGGATGGTCGTTTCAGACCGGTCGGGTAATTCAGCTGATAATGCATATTGTCCAGGCGGGCTCCGACGGTCTTTGCCATTGCGTGTCCGGAACCATCAGCGTTCAGGCCTCCTCCGATGAGGATCTCATCGGGAAAGGGCAGATCCTTCGGCCAGTTTTTGCGGACCATGTCCAAATTGCTCTGGAATCCTCCCGTGGCAAGAATCACGACCGGCGCGAAAAAATCGATCTGTGCGCCGTCTTTGAGCCTTAGCGTGCGGACGCCCTCGATGCGGCCGCTTTTGTCCCGGAGCAGGGAAACCGCTTTAAACCGGTAATAAAATTTCACTTTGCCGTTTTTGCCGCAGTCGCGGTAGATCGGTTCAAGAAGCCCTCTGCCCTTGCCGACGACCTTGTGCCAGCGCGGCACGGTATTGTCGGGCATCAGAATCACTTTCTTTTCAAAACGGACGCCAAAGCCTGTCAGCCAGTCGTAAATTTCGCGGCGGGACTCTTTCACATAGTAGTTGACCCATTCGGCATTGGGACCGGGACCCTGCTCATCGCGGCCGGCCGTCATGAAATCCGCATAGGCCATGCGGGGATCATCCGGATCACCGCCCTGTTCCTGCTCGGGAGTGCCGATAATGCACAGAGCGCCTTCACTCGTCAGCCCGGTTCCGCCGTAAGTGGGCGCCATCTCAATGACGGCAACATCGATGTTTTTTTGCTCCAGTTCCCACGCAGCTGAAAGCCCCGCGATACCCGCGCCGACCACAATTACACCATGCCGTTGTTCTTTTTGAGCCGCCATGACCACAGCCGATAAACATAAGACCATAGCCATGGAAAGGAACAGTACTTTTTTGAATAGCTTCATCTCAACCTCTCAAAAATGCGTTATTTCAGACATTGCTTTCCGCAATCGATCCAAAATTGATTTCAGCAATTGAAAAGGGTGTGCAGATTCGGGTAAAAGTGTCATCGGAATAAGCGGATATAAATCCGAAGAGCAGGCGCCCCGAAAAACGCGTGTAACAAAATATCGGGTCAAATTCCACACTTTTTTCCCGGATGGGAATTTTTTGAGGTTGCTGTCGATTCAGGGAATGGCGGGTGTTGAAGAACTAAGGGGAAGAACTAAGGGTCGAATCTTTACTCTTGACGTTTCAGATTGATAACGTGGTAATCTGTCACCATTGCGATCTTTCCGGCGGCTGGAGAATGTTCTTCAACCGCTTTTTGTTTGCTTGGAACGGTTTGTCTGGATGTTTTATGCGGCTGTATTACCCCACCCATAGAATGAAGCATATTTGCTGCTTTGAAGTGGCAATCATCACTCCAATCCCAAATTACGAATTGCAACTTGCAGGCATCAGGTGAAACACAGATTCACTCCTCCCATTTTACCCCGACGTCCCAGGGTATCTTATGCCAATTGATAATTTTTATGAACACAAGGTGAAAGATAAGTACGCAGCAACCGGATGAACCTTAAAACCTTTATGGAGGCAAAAGAAGATGATCACTCAAAGAAGCTTCTTGAGGCCATTATGGGTGTAGAATAATTGGCAATAACAAACCGGGAATTTCAAAATGAATATAGGTCTATTCCCCCACTGCCTGCCAGGCGGCCGTGTATTCCCATGATTTGATCTTTGGCGCGGCATCGTCCTGATGCCAGCTTCCCGCGATTCCCGATGCTTTGACGGTCAGATCGAAGTGGCACATGGCGATGCCCATGTCGATTTCCTGCAGTGAAACATCCCTCAGGTGACGGTATCCCGCACTGCGCGACAGATAGAATGAAAAAGCGCTTTGCTCCGGTTCGCGGATGATCCGCCAGGGCTGTTTGTTGGAGGCCGAAGGCGCCAGACGGACGTTTTCCAGGGCTTCAGCGTAAGGGCCCGCCTCCCCGGCGGAAAGCGGGGCGGCGGTGCTGTCGCGAAAGAAAAGTTCCGTCCATGGCAGGCGATGGTCGGAGCCCGCGAAGCCACGCAGGATCCGCTCCGCCAGCCTCAGTCGCCCCGTCGCGAAGCCCACGGGACTGACGGTCGGCATCAGTTCATCGCGCCGCATGCCCGCCGCTCGGCCGAAGGCGCTGATCGCGAAGGTGCCGCCCAGCCAGCAGGTGCCCAGGCCCAGTTCGGTGGCCTTCAGGATGAGTTTTTCCTTGCAGTATCCATAGTCAACCGTAGCCATCGGCGCGGGTCGGATCATTCCCGCGAGGTACAGCCGGGCATTTTGAATCACGCCGTACGTGCCCAGTTTTTTCCAGACGTCACGCGGCAGTTCGTCCATCTCGAGCAGGACGAAGCGCGGCGCGTTCCCGAACAATCCCGGCGCGGACGCTTCGACGGCCTGCCGGAACGTCCGAAGAAGGTCATCGTCCAGAGGTTTATTGTCGTAAGATCGGCAGGAAAAACGCCTGCGGATGATCGCGGATACTGGGGTCATATCGCCTCCCGAAAATATTTATTGTCAAATATTGCGCGATTCCTTTATACTATCAACAAAAAAATTGATTCACGACTTTTCCATTTGGAGGAATAGCGGGACTATGAAACTCGCCACGGTTGAACAAATGCGTGAAATGGACGGCTATGCCGTCGAAAAGCTGGGGATGGCGGAAGAAATACTCATGGAAAACGCAGCGCACGCGGCTGTATCCCTGCTGCAAAAGACTTTTGGCATCCAGGGCAGGATGTTTGTCATCTTCTGCGGCGCCGGCAACAACGGGGGCGACGGTCTGGCTCTGGCCCGGCTGATTAAATCGGCCGGCGGCCGGGTAAAAGTATTTTTGACGGCTTCTCCCAAAAAATACGGCGGGGCCGCCAAAATCAACTATGACATTTTATGCAACCTGGACGCGGACATTCAGCTTCTGACAAAGGCCCAGGAGTCGCGCGCCGACGTGCTGGCCGCCGACGTCTTGGTGGATGCGATTTTCGGCACGGGGCTGGACCGCGACGTCAGGGGGCTGGCGGCCGATGTGATTGCGCTCGTCAACGCCTCCGGCCGGCCGGTGGTGAGTCTGGACATTCCCTCCGGCATCTCCGGCAACAGCGGGCAGGTGATGGGTGAGGCAATTCGCGCGACGCACACGGTGGCGTTCGGTTTGCCGAAGCTCGGGAACCTTTTGTACCCCGGGTATGAACATTGCGGAGCGCTTTGGGTGACGCACATTTCCTTCCCGCCTTCGCTCTATGAGAGCGACGCGCTGACGGTGGAAACCAACGGTACGGCGACGGCTCTCCCTCCGCGTCCCGCCCAGGCCTATAAAAGCTCCATGGGCGACGTTCTGTTCATCGCCGGAGGGGCCAACTACTTCGGCGCGCCGTATTTTTCCGCGATGGCTTTTCTGAAATCGGGCGGAGGCTACGCGAGGCTCGCGGCGCCCGCTTCAATCATTCCCTTTGTGGCCCAGTCCGGCCGCGAAATCGTTTACCTGCCGCAGCGCGAAACGGCGCTGTACAGCCTCTCGCTCAAAGCCAAACCGGACCTGCTGGCGCTTGCGGAAAAAGCCGACATGGTGGTCATGGGCCCCGGCCTTTCGCTGCAGGAGGAGACGACCAAGCTCATCCGGGAACTCGCGGCCGTCATCTCCCGTCCGCTTTTGATCGACGGGGACGGACTGACGGCCATCGCCGAACGGCCGGAAATTCTGCTCAAACGGAAGGCGGAAACGATTCTGACGCCGCACGCGGGCGAGATGGCGCGGCTGACGCGAAAAACCATCGCCTGCGTGAATGCCGACAAGATCGGTGTCCTGAGGGAGGCGTCGAAAAAACTGAACGCCACGGTGGTTTTCAAAGGCCCGCATTCCCTCATCGGCCTGACGGACGGCCGGGTGTATGTCAATTTGAGCGGCAATCCGGGCATGGCCACCGCCGGAAGCGGCGACGTCCTGACCGGCTGCATCGCGGCCATGCACGGCCTGGGGCTGCCGCCCCCGCTTGCCACCCGCAAGGGGGTTTTCCTGCACGGCTGCGCCGGAGATCTGGCCGCCGCCCAAAAAGGCCGGGACGGCATGACGGCGACGGATATTCTGGAGCACCTGCCGCAGGCGCTGAAAAACGACCGCGAAAGCACGGCGGCCGAAAAGCAATACGAGCCGCCCGTCCTGTTCTAGAGAGAGGCGGCTCCCGGACGGTATGGCTTGCTTCAGGGGGCTCACTTCGGGATTGACTTTCCCCCGGAGCCGCGCCTATACTCCCGTTAATACAATACGAAAGACGGGAGAAATGACATGGCCGGAATACCCCATCTCCAGTGGTCCAACAGCATCAGCGTTCGCGTGGACAGCATCGACGCCCAGCACAAAAAACTTTTTGAAATCACCAATCGCCTGATCGATGCTTTTGAAGCCGGATCCGGCGATTTTTTGGAGGTGATCGGCGAACTGGTGGAATACACGACCATTCACTTTCACGACGAGCAGATGGTGATGATGAATGCGAAGTTTCCGGGCCTCGCGGCGCATACCGCGGAGCATGACAAATTCATCGCGAAAGTCGAAGATTTTCTTCAGGCTTACAGCGAAGGTCACAAGGACGCGGGGCGGACGATGCTCGTTTTTTTGAAAGACTGGCTTTTCGCCCACACCTCGGACCTGGACATGGAATTTGCTCAGTATTTGGCAAAAAAATCCGCGAAGTGAAATCCGATCGCCTCAAACGAACAAGAAAGGTTTGACCATGGCAGACGCGTCCAAAATTGCCGAATTGCAGGATACTTTGAGGCAGCAGAAGGGATTGCAGAACCTCACCAACCGCATCAATGCCGCGACCGGCATTCCACAGATGGTTGCCGAGGTTCGTCCGCTGCTGATCGATCTGTTCCGGGTTGAGGCCGCGCATGTGTATGTTCGGGAAAAAGGCCGCAAAGACGTACATACCTTTATAGCCCCCGCCGGTCAGACCGCTGAAGTGAAAACGGCTCTCGGCCCCCAGACCCTTCCCGGATACGTCGTGAATACGGGGAAAATGATTCATGTCAACGACGTTGGCGATCCCGGCCAGACCGAGGCCTACCAGGACTTTCCGCTCGGCGAAGGCGAAAACCGCCGTTTCGGCGTCGGCGTGCGGCAGATCCTGGCCATGCCGGTTTTTTACGGCGGCGAAACGATTGGCGCGGTCGAGGTGATCAACAAAAAGGAAGCCGCGCCGTTCGGGCAAAAAGAGCCGGCGCTTTTGCAGAATATTTCCGGACTGCTCGGCGTGGCCCTCTACAATTTTCTGCTGATCGATCCCAAGGCAAAAAGATTGAAAGGCACCTATCTGGTTTCCAACGGCCTGATCACGCAGGAAGCCATGGACCGGGCCAAGGAAGAAGCCCGGGTGACCAAGGAGCCGCTCCAGGACGTGCTGGTGAAGAAATTCAACATCAGCAAAGAAGACGTCGGACGGGCCTGCGAATTTTTCTGGCAGTGCAAATTTGTTTCTTTCGACAAGAAAACGCCGATTCCCGGCGAACTGCTGAAAAATCTGAAAAGAGACTACCTGATCCGGGAAGTCTGGGTCCCCCTGGAAAAAACGGAAAAAGGCGTTCGCGTGATTATGGATGATCCGCAGGACATTCTCCGGCGCGACGCCATTCAAAAGTCTTTCAAGATAAAATCCGTGCAGTTTGACGTGGCGCTGAAAGAGGATATTCTCCAGTTCATTGACCTGTTCATGCAGAGCGGCGCGGAAGAAGCGTCCTTTTCGGATCTTTTGGGAAAGCTTGAGACGGGGGAAGGCGAGAAGAAAGAAGAGCCGGAAGATGTGGACGAGTCCGACAGCGCCATCATTCAACTGGTCAACAAGATCATCGGCGACGCGTTCAACCGCCGGGCGTCGGACATTCATATCGAACCGAATGTGATCGACAAGAACGTGCTGGTGCGGTTCCGGGTGGACGGGGACTGCGCGCTGTATCAGACCGTCCCTTACTCCTATCGGTCGGCGCTGATTTCCCGCATTAAAATCATGGCCAATCTGGACATCACCGTGAAGCGGGTTCCGCAGGACGGAAAGATCAAGATCAAGCGGTCCGGCGCGGATGAAATCGAGCTGCGCGTCGTGACGATTCCGACGCAGGGCGGCGTGGAGGATGTGGTGATGCGCATCCTGGCCAAAGGCGACGCGCTGCCGCTTTCCGCCATGCGGATGTCGGAGAAGAACTATCAGGATATTTTGAAAATTTGCGAGCAGCCCTACGGGATGATTCTGGTGGTCGGACCCACCGGCTCGGGAAAAACGACCACGCTGCACGCGATTTTGAACCACATCAACAAGCCGGACCGGAAAATCTGGACCGCCGAGGACCCGGTGGAGATCACCCAGCGGGGGTTGCGGCAGGTGCAGGTGCAGCCGAAAATCGGATTTGATTTCGCCGCGGCGATGCGGGCGTTTCTCCGCGCCGATCCGGACGTGATCATGGTCGGTGAAATGAGGGATTTTGAAACGGCCAAGATCGGCGTCGAGGCGTCGCTTACCGGGCATCTGGTGTTGAGCACCCTGCATACCAACAGCGCTCCGGAGACGATTTCCCGGCTGCTGGACATGGGGATCGACCCGCTCAATTTCGCGGATTCCCTGCTGGCGGTGCTGGCGCAGCGGCTGGTCCGGACCCTGTGCGCCCGGTGCAAGGAGGCTTACCATCCGAGCCGGGAGGAATATGATCAGATCGCGCAAAGCTTCGGCGCCGAGTATTTTGAAAAGCAGAACCTTCCCTATTCCGACGCCCTGACGCTTTACCGCCCCAAAGGGTGCGACGAGTGCGACCAGACGGGATACAAGGGACGGATCGGCATTCACGAACTGCTCCTGAATTCACCGGAAATAAGGAAGCTGGCCATTGACCGGCAGGAGAGCATCGAAACGCTCCGGAAAACCGCCATGGATCATGGGATGCTGACCCTTTACCAGGACGGCGTGCTGAAAGCCTTTCAGGGGTTGACGGATATCAAACAGGTGCATCGGGTCTGCGTGACGTCGAAGTAGCGCCGCGCCGCGGGTTTTGTCTTTTCCGCCGCCGGCCGCATGAGCGTCAGATTTTCCTCGACAGGATATAGGCGGCTACGGCCGTCAGGTGTTCTTTTTCGGGACTGGCGGGGAAAACGTCCAAACCGTTTCGGGCCTGCGTGATGAATTGCGCCGCCCGCTTGAGCGAATAATCGATGCCGCCCGCCTTCCGAATTTCCTCAAAAATATTTTGCAGGACTTCGGGGGCGAGCTCCTTTTTCTCAATCGCCTTCTTGATCCTTTCACGCCGGTCCGGTGAGCAGTGCGCCAGCGTGTAAATCAGCGGCAGCGTCATTTTGCCTTCTTCCAGATCTTTGCCGATCGATTTTCCGAAATCCTCTTCGCGGGCCATGTAATCGAGCGTATCGTCCGTGATCTGAAACGCCATGCCGATGTTGCAGCCGTATTGTCCCAGGGCGCGGGCCTGCGCCGCCGGAGCTTCGGCCAGAACGGCCCCGCATTCGCAGGCGGAGGAAATCAGGACGGCGGTTTTCTTTTCGACGATGCTCAGGTATTCCTCCTCGGTGAGGCGGGTGTCTCCGCACTTCATCAACTGGAACACCTCGCCTTCCGACATCACGTTGGTCATTTTCGACATGAGCTGAACGATCCGGATGTCGCCGATGCCGGCCAGGAGGCTGAACGCTTTGGAATACAGGAAGTCGCCGACCAGAACGCTGGCCGCGTTGCCCCAGACATGGTTGGCCGAGGTTTTTCCCCGGCGGATCAGGGCCTCGTCGATGACGTCATCGTGCAGGAGGCTGGCCGTGTGAATAAATTCGATGGAGGCCGCGAGTGGAAAGCGGTGCGGACCGTCATAGCCGCAAAGGCGCGCGCAGATCAGATGCAGGAGCGGCCGGAATCGTTTGCCGCCGCTGTCGATCAGGTGATGCGCGACGTCGGGAATCAGCCGGACGTCGGATGTAATGTACCGGTCCAGGTGGGTTTCCACCCTGCTCATCTCTTCTTTGTAAAGGGAAAAAACATCCGCCAGATCCATGATCCTGCTCCGGGTTCGTTCGTGAAAAGACTATAGTTTCATTTTTCGGCAATTGTCAAACAGGATTTCTCCGAAAAGGTCGTAATGGTCGCAGCCGGTGATTTTGCAGCGGACGAAATCGCCGGCGGCGGCCCGGCCTTTTTTCAGGTAGGTGACCCCGTCGACGTCCGGCGCCTGCCGGCGGCAGCGCCCGACCAGCGCGAATCCCCGGCGCTCGCTTTTCCCTTCGATCAGCACCTCCTGGATGGAGCCGATCAGCGTTTGGTTCACGGCCAAGGAAATGTCCGCCTGTTCGTTCATGACCGCGTCTCGCCTTCGCTCCTTCTCTTTTTCAGAGATGCGCGACGGAAGGTCCGCGGCGGGCGTGCCTTCTTCCCGCGAATAGGTGAAAACGCCGAGGTGGTCGAACCGCATATTCCGCACAAAATCCATCAGGCGGTCGAACCGCTTTGGCGTTTCCCGCGGAAAACCCACGATGAGGGAGGTTCGAAGCGCAAGGTCGGGCATCATGCCTCTCGCCTGACGAATGATTTCCCGAATGGTCTTTGAAGAAACGCGGCGGTTCATGGCGGCAAGGATTGCGTCGTCGATATGCTGAATGGGCAGATCGAGGTAGCGGCAGATGTTTTCCCGCGAGGCCATGGTTTCCAGAACGCCGGTCGTGACGTGCGCCGGATGCGCATACAGAAGCCGCAGCCGGCGCAGGCCGGAAACCGCCGACACATCGGTCAGCAGGCCGGAGAGAAGCGGCCGGTTTTTTAAATCTTTTCCGTAAGCGGTGGTGTCCTGGCCGATCAGAATGATTTCCCGAACGCCGCGGGCGACCAGGTTTTCCGCTTCGAGCACAATGTCTTCCGGCCTGCGGCTTCGCGCCCGCCCGCGGATGGAGGGAATGGCGCAGTAGGTGCAGCGGTTGGAGCAGCCGTCGGATATTTTCAAATAAGCGGTGGCGGCGCCGGAAGGCAGGACCCGTTTGTGGTGAGCCGTCATCAGAAAATCCGGCCTGGAAACAATCGCCTTCCGTTTGGCCCCGCCCGCCTGCAGACCCTGCAGATGTTCGGCGATGCGTCCGACTTCTCCCGTGCCGATCCACAGGTCGGCTTCGGGAATTTCGGAAAGCAGCTTTCGGCCGTAGCGCTGGGCCAGACAGCCGGCCACCACCAGCCTGATGGCGCCGCCGCGCTGCTTTTTGATTTCCGCCAGCGCCAGAATCGCTTCCAGAGACTCTTCCTTGGCCGGCCCGATAAAGCCGCAGGTGTTGACCAGAACGACATCAGCGTCCTGGGGACGATTGGCCATCGTCATTCCGGAGTCCCTGGCCAGAGCCCCCATGACTTCCGAATCGATCAGGTTCTTGGAGCAGCCCAAAGAGATGATGTGCAGTTTTCCGGCAAGCAATTTTTTCACTGCGGAAGTTTCCGAATCAGAACCTTGCGGGGTTTCGCGCCGTCGGAGGGGCCGACGACGCCTTCGCGCTCCATCTGCTCGATCATGCGCGCAGCGCGGTTGTAGCCGATTTTCATGTAGCGCTGCACCAGCGAGATGGAGGCCTGCCCCAGTTCGCCGACCAGCGCGACGGCCTCGTCGTATTTCTCATCGTAGCCGTCTTCATCGGACCGGGTCTGGGAGGACTCCAGTTCAAATTTTTCAATCGAGGCGTCGTAGGTCGGCTGGGCCTGCATTTTGATGAAATCGACGATGCGCGATATTTCCGTATCCGACAGGTACGCGCCGTGAATGCGGGTGAGCTTGGAGCTGCCGGGCGGGATGAAGAGCATATCGCCCGCGCCCAGGAGCTGCTCCGCTCCCGGCTGATCGATGATGGTGCGCGAATCGATTTTGGAGGAGACTTTGAACGAAATGCGCGTCGGGAAATTGGCCTTGATCAGTCCGGTGATGACGTCCACCGAGGGGCGCTGCGTGGCGAGGATCAGGTGGATGCCGGCCGCCCGCGCCATCTGCGCCAGCCTCGTCAGCGATTCTTCCACGTCCCGGGGCGCGACCATCATCAGATCGGCCAGCTCGTCGATCACGACGACGATGTAGGGCAGCTGGACATGCTCAAACGGAGCGTCGCTTTCGATTGCGGCCTCCTCCGTGTCCGCGTCGGGCCGTGGTTCGGGTTTCGGCTCCCTGGCCGCCTTCCTGGTTTTGCCGCGGGTGACGAGCATTTCATTGTAGGCGTCGATGCTTTTGACGCCCATCTGGCTGATGATCTGATAGCGGCGCTCCATTTCCTCCACCGTCCAGCGCAGCACCTGCGAGGCCTTTTTCGGGTCCACGACGACCGGGTGCATCAGATGCGGAATGCCTTCGTAGGAAGACAGCTCCAGCCGCTTGGGATCGACCATCAGAAACTTGATGTCTTGGGGCGGCGCCTTGAAAAGAATGCTGCAGATCATGGCGTTGAGCGCGACGCTTTTGCCGGAGCCGGTGGTCCCGGCAATGAGCAGGTGCGGCATTCTGGCCAGGTCGGCAATAACCGGCGCGCCGACGAAATCCACGCCCAGCGCGATGGGCAGACGCAGGGAGGATTCGGTAAAGGCGTCGTTGTCCAGCACGTCCTTGAGGAACACCGGCTCTCTTTTGAGATTGGGAATTTCAATGCCGATCACGGACTTGCCGGGAATCGGCGCCAGAATGCGGATGCTGGGCGCCATGAGCGCCAGCGCAAGGTCGTCGGTCAGGCTGGTGATGCGGTTGATCTTGACGCCCGAAGCCGGCTCCAGCTCGTACATGGTGATGACCGGGCCGGGCAGAACCTCCACCACGCGCCCTTCGACGCCGAAGTCGGCCAGCTTCTTTTCCAGAATGCGCGAGTTGGTGATCAGGTGGTCGCGTTTGACGCGGGTGTCTTTTTGCGGCGGCTCGCTGAGCAGCGTAAACGGCGGCAGCTGAAAGTCGCCGTCGGGCTTCATTCGGGAAAAATCAAAATGCGTCTGCTCGGCTTTTTTCGCTTTTGCTTTTCTGGGCGGGGCTTTTGCCCCGGCGTCCTCGATGACGGGCGGCGGATTCTTTTCGGTTTTCAGCCGCGTCCACCAGCCGCTACAGAAGGAAACGATCCGGCCCCATGCGGCGGAAAGCCCGATCCTTACGGACTGCGAGAATCTTTCGGTTGCCGACACCAGCGAGAATTCGACGGTGAAAAACAGCGCGACCATCATCCAGACGATCAGAAGAATAAAGGTTCCCACCGGATTGAAGTAGCCCTGCAGAAACCGGACAAGGCCGGCGCCGATAACGCCTCCCGACGGGAAGGTTGTTTTGTACACCGTGACGCCGCCTGGGATCAGGGCGTCGAAAAGAGCGGCGCAGGCAAGCGTCAGAAACAGGAAGCCTGTTACGCGCTGGATTTTCAGGCCGAAATCCGGACGCCGGAAAAATTGAAATGCCAGCGCCAGGGAAGCGGCGGGCAGCAGGAAAGAGGCAAGGCCCAGAAGAAAAATCATCCAGCCGGCCGCATGGGAGCCGACGATGCCCGTCCAGTTTCTCGTTGACGAGGGGTCGCCGATGAATTTCATGGGGGAGGGGTCGTCCGGCGAAAAGGAAAACAGGCACAGGAAGAGAAACAGCGACAGCGCGAGGCAGACGACGCCCTTGATTTCCCGAAATCTTGCAGACGGAGGATGGCTGAAATCTTCCTGCATCAGAGCGTCGCTTTCGCGTCCACCTGGACGTCTTTGAGGCTGGCCGTACCGGCATCGCGGTAGGCGTTGTAATTGCTGATAATGACCTGCCGGACCCTTTGAATCAGTTCATGCCGGCTTTCCAGCGTGTATCCGACCGCGGGAATCGGCTTGTCGATGACCAGCTTGATTTTCCCGGATTTGATTTTCAGCGAACGCTTCGGCATGATTTTGCCGCTCCCGACGATGCTGATCGGAACGATCGGCGCGCCCGCCTGAATGGCCAGGTAAAAAGTGCCCTGCTTGAAGGCCTTGATTTCCCCGTCGCGGCTTCTCGTGCCTTCGGGGAAGGTCATGACCGACTTGCCTTCGCGGATCCGCAGGGCCGCCAGGTCCAGGCTCCGCAGGGCTTTTTCGTGATTCTGCCGGTCGATTTCAATGTAGCCCGCGCTTCTCATGGCCTGGCCGAAGACGGGAACGGCAAACAGCTCTTTTTTGGCGATCCAGCGAAACTGTCCCGGAACGAAGGCCAGCGCGATGAGAATGTCAAAATCGCTCTGGTGGTTGGCCATCAGCACCTGCGGTCTGCCGGGCGCGATGTTCTCCCGGCCGATGACCTGCACTTTCGTTTTGCTGATCGCCAGCAAAATCCGGCTCCAGATCCGGGCCACCTTGTGGACGTTGTTTTCCGCATTGTCAAAAAAGGAATAGGTCACCGCCCAGAATGAAAAGAAAGCGGTGATGGCCACGCCTATGGAGACTAAAACGGCTGAACGGATCATCGGTATTTTTTCCTGCTCGAATGCCGAGGCGCCAAGAATGTTTTTTCAAGGTTTTTCTACTTGATAAACCTGTTGAAGTCAACAGTGAATCGCGTTTTTCTCCCGAGGCATCCGCCCTCGTTCGGACGGATCATTTGCGGCCTGCCGATGACTCCCGGTCACGTCGTGTTTCAATCAGGATAAGGGATTGCGGCTTTTGATAAATTTGTCAAAAATGCCGAAAAAAAGGATTTTCCGCTTGACAAATGGTTGCCGCTCATTTAAGAAGCCTGCCTAAGCAAAAGACATTCAAGAGCAACACCAATGGAACGCCGCCCGGACTTTATGTGTTGAAAGGCAGGGAACGGGGCTGCGTCATTCGGATAATGGAGTATCCATGGAACTATTTCTGCAGCAGGTTTTTAACGGAATCATGTTGGGGAGCACGTATGCCATCGTCGCCCTGGGCCTGACGATGGTTTTCGGCATTCTGCATGTGCCGAACTTTGCGCACGGCCAGATGTACATGCTGGGCGCCTATGTCTGCTTCTTTTTAATTACCATGTTCGGTTTTTCCTACTGGCCCGCGCTGGCGGTGTCGGCCGTCGCGCTTGCACTGGGGGGCGTCATTCTGGAGGTCCTGGTCTTCAAGCCGGTCCGCAACGCCGGGGGCATCACCCCGTTCATTGCCGCCCTGGGCGCGCTGATCATCCTCGAAAACGCGGTCGTCGTGCTTTGGGGACCGGCAGGCCACCGGATTCCGAATCCGTATCCCGGCATCATCGACGCCTTCGGCATCACGATGTCCACGCAGCGCCTGCTCGTGATCGGAGTTGCCTTCCTGCTGATTGTTCTCCTGCAGATCTTCATTAAAAAAACAACGCTGGGCAGCACCATCGAGGCGGTTGCCCAGAACAAGGAAGGCGCCACGCTGGTCGGCATCAACGTCAACCTGGTATCCGCCATGACTTTTGCCATCTCCACCGGGCTGGCCGCCATCGCCGCCTGCCTGGTCGCCCCCATTTTCATGATTTCTCCCAGCATGGGCTCGCTCGTCGGCATGAAAGCCTTTGTCATCGTTATTCTCGGCGGACTGGGAAGCATTCCGGGAGCGATCGTGGGAGGCATCATTCTGGGATTGATCGAGGCCATCGGCGGCGGGTATTTGTCGGCGGCATACAAGGATGTGTTCGGTTTCGGCGCTCTCGTGCTGATCCTCGCGATCAGGCCGACCGGCCTGTTCGGGAAGGAGATTAAGGGCAGATGATGAAGTGGCTGAAGGCAAATTGGTTTTATCTGGCGGTTCTGGCGGCAGCCCTGGTTCTTCCGCTTTTCATAACGAACCGGTATTACAGTCAGGTCATTACGATGAGCCTGCTTTTTGCGATCGGCGCATTGAGCCTGAATCTGATTATGGGCTTTACCGGACAGGCCTCGCTGGCGCACGGCGGGTTTTTTGCGATCGGCGCATACGGCGTCGCGATTCTCACTTATACGCTGGGCTGGAACTTCTGGCTGGCCCTTCCCGCGTCGGCGCTTCTGGCCGGTGCGGTCGGATTTGTGGTCGGTCTGCCGGCGCTGCGCACCCGGGGGTCCTACTTCGCGATCACCACGCTGTGCCTGGGCGAAATCATCTACCTGATCGCAGGCAACTGGATGGAACTGACGGGAGGCCACAACGGCATCGTGGGCATTCCCGTTCCCAGCCCGATCATGATTCCCGGCATGGGGCAGCTGAATTTTGAATCCCAGATTCCCCAGTATTACCTCGTCCTGTTTTTCCTGCTGGCGACCCTTTTTGTCCTGTATCGCCTGACGAAATCCCTGCGCGGCTTGACGTTTCTGGCTACGGCCATCAACGAGGACCTGGCGGAAGCCGTGGGGATCAACACCTTCCGCACCAAGCTGCTGTCTTTCGTCGTGGCCAATTTCTTCGCGGGGCTCGCGGGCGGCATTTACGCCAGCCTCATCGGCAGCATTTCTCCCTCGGTCGCTTCAGTCGCCATGACGTTCAACTTCCTGATGTATGTGCTCCTCGGCGGCATCACGACACTGGCCGGTCCGATCATCGGCGCCTTTTTGATTCCGGTTCTCCTGGAATATCTGCAGTTCCTGCAGGATTATCAGATGATTTTGTTCGGATTTTTGCTGATCATCGTGATCATCTACTTCCCGACGGGATTTATGGGATTGTATAAAAAAGTGAGCGACAAAATGAAGAAATCGAAAGTGGGGGCCAAACGTGCTGCTGAAAGGTGAAAATCTGGTAAAAAATTTTGGCGGCACCATTGCCGTCAATGATGTCAGCTTTGAAGTCCATGAAGGGGAAATCCTGTCCATCATCGGCCCCAACGGCGCGGGCAAATCCGTTCTCTTCAGCCTCATCAGCGGCGCGGGCAAGCCGACATCGGGCAGCATCCGGTTGGCGGGGGATGAAATCGCAGGCCAGAGCGCCAGTCAGATATCCCGCAAAGGCATCGCCCGGACCTTCCAGTTGACGGCCCTTTTCGAAAAGCTTCCCGTCGCGGCCAATCTGGCGCTGGGGTATTACAAACGCACGAAAAGCGGGTTCTGGGGCGGAATTTTGCACACGCCGCAATGGAAGCGGGACAAAAAGATGGTGGAGGAAAAGGTTCTTCAGACCCTTGAATTCGTCGGCCTGGGCCCCAGAGCCTTCGACATCGCCTCCACGATTTCCCAGGGGGAGCAGCGGCTGCTCTCCATCGGCATCGCGCTCATCAGCGACCCCCGCCTGATTCTGTTTGACGAACCGACGGGCGGTCTGATTCAGGAAGACACGGAGATGATCACGCGGCTGATCCGCAAGATCAACCAGAAGGGCATCACCGTTTGCCTGATTGAACACAAGATGCGGATGATCATGGATTTGGCGGACAGGATTGTCGTGTTAAACTACGGCCGGAAAATTGCGGAAGGCAAGCCGGCGGACGTGGCCGCGGACCCGCAGGTCATCGAAGCCTACTTAGGAAGAAAAAAGGATGCTTAAGTTAATAAATGTCACGACGATGATTGGCGAGCATCAGGTGATCCACGATGTTTCGCTGCAGATTGCCCGCGGAGACTTTGTTGCGCTGTTGGGCGGAAACGGCGCCGGGAAAACCAGTTTGTTCCGCACCATTGTCGGAGTTTTGCCGCCGGCAAAAGGCAGAATCGAATTCAAAGGCGAGGAGATCAGCCACATCGCCGCGCATAAAATCGTGGGAAAGGGCATCGCGCTCTGTCCCGAGGGGCGCCAGCTCTTTCCGCAGCTTTCCGTCCAGAAAAATCTCATGCTGGGCGCGTACCACCGCAAGGACAAGAAGGGCGTTGAAGAGACGCTGGAGCAGGTTTACGGGCTTTTCCCGCGCCTCAAGGAGCGCTACAAACAAATGGCCGGAACTTTTTCCGGCGGCGAGCAGCAGATGCTGGCCATCGGGCGGGCCATCATGTCCAAGCCGGAGATGCTCCTTCTGGACGAGCCCTCCATGGGACTGGCGCCGCTGGTGGTGGAAGGCATCGCCGACGCGATCACGCAGCTCAATCAAATGGGCATCACCGTCTTTTTGTCCGAGCAGAACGCGCAGATAGCCCTGATGATCACGCACCGGGGCTATGTTCTGGAAAACGGCCGTCTCGTGCTGGAGGGATTGAGCAGGGACCTGATCACCAATGAAAAGGTGAAAAAGGCGTACCTGGGAACCTGAATTTTTCCAGCCGCCGGATCGGACTCAAATCCTGAATTCCAAGAGCTCTTGCCCCTTCGGGGGGAGAGCTCTTTTTATCGGTGTCTCCGAAAGGTTGCGCCGGTTGCCGCAGAGCATGAATTGGTTTGACACGAACCGGCTTATTTGTTAGAAATGACCCAGCTTGCGAGCTTGCGAGGTTTTGTGAAGAACCGATCAATATTGTTTGCCGCTCTGATGATTCTCCTTCTTTGCCTGTACGGACAGGGAAGCTTTGCCCAGGGACAGCGGGCGAAGAAAGCAGCTCCAGCCAAGGTTGTCCGGCTTGCCGGCGCGCAGGCCTGGGACTGCGCGGCCTGCCATCGCACGCAAAAAGTTCTTCCGAAAAATCACCTGGACATTCAAGAAATGCCGTATGTCGGCTGCCTGGTTTGCCATCTTTCCGAAGAAGGCTTTGCCGGCTCGCTCAAGGGGAAAATGCCCGGCAGTCACCTGCATGCCTTCCGGAATGTTCAATGCGCCGGGTGCCACGGCCGGGAGAAAAAGCCGTCTGCGGTCGCCAAAAGCCGGTGTCTGGACTGCCACGGCAGCGCTGCCGCGGTTGCCGGAAAGACACAAAACACCAAACCGAACAATCCGCACGACTCGCCCCACTACGGGACGGAGCTGGACTGTAATTTTTGCCACCACCAGCATGCCGGGTCGGAGGATTATTGCGCGAAGTGCCACAAATTTAATTTTGCGGCGCCGTAATTCCAACCGGCCCGGGAAGGCATAAGGAAAAATGACGATGGGATGTCCGGAAAATTCATCATGGAAAGGCTGTGTTCAGGACGCAGTCCGGCGCGTCTTCTCCGGCGGCCCGGTGTATCTGTTTTTTCTGGGTCTGTTTGCCGTGCTGCTGGTCGCGGGGATTGCCGCGGGAATTCACTCCGTCTACATCGTGGGAAGCCGCCACGCCTACGGCAGCACCCGGGAGATTCCGCTGGCCATGCTCATCGCCACCTATACCTTTTTTGTCATCACCTCGACCGGACTGTGCCTGGTGTCCTCCATCGGTCACATCTTCGGCGTGGAGCGTTTCATGCCCATCGCGAAGCGGGCGGTGCTGCTGTCCGTGATCACCATCATGTCGGGATTCCTCGTCATCGGCCTGGAGCTGGAAAATCCGCTGCGGCTGGGCATCTACCTGTTTCTCTCGCCGAACTTCACCTCCAATATCTGGTGGATGGGGGTTCTCTACTCCTTTGAGGTGGTCCTGCTGATCCTTGAATTCATCTTCATCCTGCTGGACAACCACAAAGCGTCGGTGGCGGCGGGCCTTCTGGGGATCCTCTTCGGCATTGCCGCCATCAGCAACCTGGGGGGCGTCTTTGCCATGCTCAACGGCCGGGAATTCTGGTACGGACCCTATCTGCCTATTTTCTTCATTGCCTCCGCCCTGCTGATGGGCTGCGCCGCCGTGATTTTTTTTACGGTTCTCGCCTACCGCATTCAGCGTGAACCGCTGGAGAGCCCCATGGCCGACGCTCTGGCGGCGGTTGGAAAACTTGCCGGTCTGATGCTGGCGGTGATCATGTTTTTCACGATCTGGCGGATGGTTGCGCTGGCGGTGGGAGGAACGCATGAGCTTTTGGTGCGCGACGCCCTGGTCAGCGGCCCCTTCGCCTTTAATTTCTGGGTGATGGAGGCCGGCCTGGGCATGATCCTTCCCTTCGCGCTGGTCCTCTGGTCCGCCGGCAAGCGGATCGGGCCCCTGTTTCTGGCTTCCGCCCTCGTGATATTCAGCTCCTTTTTCATGCGCCTGGATATGGTGGTTGCGGGGCAGATTGTTCCCATGTACTGGGAACTCGGCGTCAGGGAGTATGCCAGACTCCACGAGTATTCGCCCACCGGTCATGAAATTCTGGTGATGCTGGCCGGCGTCGGACTTACCGGCGCGGCGTTTCTGCTGGGAGAAAAAGTTTTTCAGGGATTCAGAGAGGTTGAGGGCGCCGGGTCCGGTTCAGGCGGGACGCCTGAAGACGTCGCGCAGGAGCCGCGGTCGGCGTCAAAAGGAAAGGTTGACGTCTAACCATGATCTTCAAATCACTGGACGCAGAAACCATGCTGAAAAACCCGGAAAAGATTTCCGAAATGGACCGCCGGGAATTTCTGAAAATCGGGCTTGTCATTACCGGCGTTTTCGCGGGGGGCTCCATTTTGTCGGTGGCGTCCGCGGCCGACAAAATATTCCCGAACGGATCGATTGCGGAGAAATATCCCTACCGGCCGCATTACTGCATGGTGATCCGAGTGGACCGGTGCATCGGCTGCCGCCGCTGCGTCGAAGGGTGCGCCGCCGCCAACGCCGTGCCGTCCTACGGCTGGCGAACGCTGGTGCTGGAAAAAGTAGTCCTGCAGGCCGTAGGCCAAAAGCGGGAATTCATTCCTGTCCTGTGCAATCAGTGCAACAATCCTCCCTGTGTCCGCGCCTGCCCCGTTACGGCGACGTACAAGGATAAAAAAACCGGCATCGTCATGATGGACAATCAAAAATGCATCGGCTGCAAAATCTGCATGGCGGCCTGTCCGTACGAAGCCCGCTACTACAATGAAGAACGGGGCGCCGTGGACAAGTGCGATTTTTGCTTTGAAACCAGTCTCTCGCGCGGCGGGAAAAGCACGGCCTGCCAGGCGGCGTGCCCGGCGGATGTCCGGGTGTTCGGAGACCTGTCCGATCCGCAAAGCCGCGTTTACCGTCTGGTGCATCAACTGCAGCAGCCGGTCTGGGTGCTTAAAAAAGATACAGACGCCAAACCCAATATTTTTTACACGAAAGGGTAGGCAGGATCAGCATGCGAAAACGTCTCCTCGTTCTATTGGCTCTGCTTTTGATCGGTTGCACAACTGCCGCCGCCGCGGCGGAACCCGGCATTCTCTACACCCAGCCGCTGGAATCAGTCATTTTCCGCCACCAGGACCATGCGCAGGAGGGAAGCGCGTGCGTCGTCTGCCACACCGGCCTGTTCGAAATGGAAGCCCTCCGCGTTCAGAAAAATAAAGACTACAATATGGATTCCCTGTACAAGGGAAAATACTGCGGCGCCTGCCACAACGGCAAAAAGGCCTTTGCCGCGGATACCCAGTGTGCGCGCTGCCATCTCGGATCCGGCCTTCCGGCGCCGCCCAAAGACACGCCGCCGTATAAAAAATCCGTTGTATTGGGCAAGGGTGAACAAAGCGTGACATTTTACCACGAGGTTCACGCGAAAAAAACAACCTGCCGCAGCTGTCACCCGTCCCTGTTCAAACCCGGCGAAGGAACCACCCGGGTCCGTATGGCGGACCACGGCGGCGGCCGGTTTTGCTTTGGCTGCCACAGCGGCAGGAACAAAGACGCCTTTGCCTGGAGCGATTGCAGCCGCTGCCACCGGAAATCCGTCCCCGCTCCCGGGGAAACCATCCATTTCGGCAAGGGGACGAAAGCCGTCCCGTTCCGGCATGGAAGCCACCAACTCAAGGGAGGATGCAAGGTCTGTCATCCCCGGCCGTTTGCCTACCGGAAGGGGGCCGCGAAGATTGATTTTGACGATCACCGGAACCGGAAGGCGTGTTTTGCCTGCCATGCCAAAAAGAATGGATCGGCCTTTTACGACTGCAACCGCTGCCATCAGGATAAGCCTGCGGCCAAACCCGGCGGGCCCGATACCCTGAAATATCAAACGCCCTGGAAAAACGTGTACTTTCATCACGAAAGCCATAGCGGGTTTTCCTGCACCGCCTGCCATCCCGCTCCGTTTGCCATGAAAAAGGGAAAAACAAAAATGGTGATGTCGGATATGCTTCGCGGAAAAACCTGCGGCGTCTGTCACAACGGGACCAAGGCCTTTTCCGCCCGGGAATGCGCCCGGTGCCATAAGAAATAAATCAAACAGCGGGAGAAGGCGCTTTTGACCAAAAAAAAATCCGGCATCTGGTCGTTTTTTGCTTCCGTTCAACTGGCCATCGTGCTGCTTTCCCTGATTGCTTTTTTTGCTCTGGTCGGCACGCTGGTTCCCCAGCGGGAGGCCGCGGCTGCCTTTGCCGAACACATTTCCCCCGCGCTTTTTTCCTTTCTTCAGAAAATGCAGATCTTCGATCTGTATCACTCCGTGTGGTTCATCCTTTTATCGGGTCTTCTGGCCGTCAACCTCATCATCTGTTCGCTGGATCGCTTTCCCCTGGCGTGGCGCCGCTTCCGAATGAAGCATGAGCCTGAAAATGAAGACGTCTTTCGGGATGTGCCGGAAGAAAATACGTTTCTCGCGAACGCGGACGTTCAGGCGGCGGCGGACGAAGCCCTGTCCCTGCTGCGAAGAAAATATCGCGCCGTGGAAAGGGCTGACGGGGAACAAGGGGTATGGCTTTGCGCGCAGAAGGGACGCTTTTCTCTTTTCGGTGTTTACATCGTCCATGTGAGCATCCTGGTTTTGATAGCGGGCGCGATCCTTGGATCGGTTTTCGGCGTTGAAGGATATGTCCACATTCCGGAAGGGGAAACGGCGGAGGCGATTTCCCTGCGCAGCGGCGGTCAGCCGTTGCCGCTTCCCTTTGCCGTGCGCTGCGACAAATTCACCGTGGAGTTTTACGAAAGCGGCATGCCCAAAACGTTTCAGTCCGACCTGACCTTTCTCAAGGACGGCGCGGCGGTCCGAACCGCGAAGCTTCTGGTCAATCATCCCGTTGAATTTGGGGGGTTCCGTTTTTATCAGGCGAGCTACGGCGCGGCGCCGGGAGGCAAGGCGACGCTGGCGCTGGCGCAGGACGGCGGCCGCCGCGACGTGATGAATGTCGCGCAGGGGTTCGTCTTCGACCTGCCGGGCGGGGAGGGAACGTTTCAGGTGCTGCGCGTTGAGGAAAATCTGATGAAGATGGGCCCCGCCGTCAAGGTAGCCGTCACCTCCCGCAGGGGGGAAGAGGCTGTTTTCTGGGTGTTCCAGCAGATCGAACCCATTAAAAAAATGAGCCCGGACATTTTCGAGCAGGTGCCGGTATTCAATCCCGCTCTGTTTCGTCCCTACACCTTTTCGCTTTTGGGCCTCGAGGAAAAATATTACACCGGCTTGCAGGTCAACCGCGACCCCGGAACGCCGGTGGTGGCGGTTTCCGCCTTGCTGTTGATCGGGGGCCTGATGCTGATTCTGTTTTCCTACGCCCGCGCGGTTTGGATCCGTGTCGCGCCGTCGGAGAATCATGTGCTGGTCGCGATTGCCGGCCGGAGCTACAAGAATCAGCCGGGCCTGCAGAAAGAAATGCAATACCTGCTCGCGGAGCTGAAGGACCATCTGGAGAAGCGCCAATGATCCATACGACGATTTTAAGCTGGGTGACCTTCCTCTATTTTGCCGCTTTTGTTTTTTATCTTTTCCGGATGATTCTGGGGCGCGAGTTCTGGGGAAAGGCGGCCACGGGAGCGGCGCTGGCCGGTTTGGCCGCCCAGAGCGTTGCGCTTGCCCTCCGCTGGAGGGCGTCTTACGATCTGGGTTTCGGTCATGCGCCCCTGTCCAATTTTTACGAATCTCTGATTTTTTTCGCCTGGACGATCGTTCTTCTGTACCTGCTCATGGAGCGGCGTCTGAAGAACCGGAGCATCGGCGTTTTCGTTCTGCCCGTTGCGTTTCTGATCATGGCCTACGCGTCCATCGCTCCGGGAATGAATCAGCGCATCGAGCCGCTGATTCCCGCCCTGCAGAGCAACTGGCTGACCTCGCACGTGTTGACCTGTTTTATGGGATATGCCGCGTTTACCGTGGCCTTCGCGCTGGGGGTCATGTATTTTGTCAAGAAAGCGGCCGGTCTCAAGCCCGGCGTCTTTATCCGCCTGCTGCCGTCTGAATTTCAAATCGACGAGTTGATGTATTCCTGCGCGGCGCTGGGATTCATCTTTCTGACGCTGGGAATCGTGACCGGATCCGTCTGGGCGCATTATGCATGGGGCTCTTACTGGAGCTGGGATCCCAAGGAAACCTGGTCGCTCATCACCTGGCTGATCTACGCCGTGATGCTGCATACCCGGCTCGTGCGCGGGTGGCGGGGCCGGCGCATGGCCGTGATGTCGATGGTCGGCTTCGGCTGCATGCTCTTCACGTATCTGGGGGTGAATTTATTGCCCTCTTTGCACAGCTACATGAGCTGACGCCACTCCCAACTCAAAGCGCTATCTTTGTTGGCTGAGTCGTCGGCATCCTCAACGTATATAAAAATACGCCTCGTCGCCTCCTCTCAGCCGCCGCGATATCATCTTTGATTTGGGAGCTGCGTTATTCTTAAGAAATCCATCATTTCCTGGATGTCCGGCAGTTCCCGAAGGGGATAGACTTTGACGAAGACGGCTTTTCGCTTCTCGTCCAGAATGATGTTGGCCCGCTCGGAGAAGCCGAGTTTGTCGATGAAGAGGCCCAGCCTCGCGGCGAGGCCGCCGTGGGGCCAGAAGTCCGCCAGAAGATCGACTTTTTCGATGCCGAGATTTTTAGCCCAGGCTTTTTTGCAGGGAGCGCTGTCCACGGAGATTCCCAACGGAACGGTGTTGTGATTCCGGAAGTCGTCCAGGCGGGCTTCCAGCGACTGCATCTGCTTCGCGCAGACTTCCGTCCAGGCCAGCGGATGAAAGGAGAGCAGAATTTTTTGGCCGGCAAACTGCGCCGTATCCACCGCGGCTTCCGTGTGACTCTTTAACGAGAAGTCTCCAAACACATCTCCGACTTGAATTCCGGCCATGATGCTTCTCCTTTCGTATTTCGTCGTTCGTATCTCGTGTCTCGCGAACCCTGAACCCTGAATTGTTGAACCTGTTTCACTCGATCGCCATCAGCGACTGCCAGCGCTCCCATTCGGTGGCGTGCGGAAGGCCGCGCTTCTGCAGCAGCCGAAGGATAGGCTCCTCGTTGAATCTCAGGTAAGGATTCATCGTCTTTTCCTGGGCGAGAGTGGAGAAGAGAAAATGCGGATCGCAGGTTTGCCGGAAACGCTCGATTTCGGGATTGTCCGGCTCCAAATGCCGGGCGAAAGCTAGCGAATCCCTCACATAATCATGGCCGGCGAAAATGCGCGTGTCGTCGGGCAGGGCCATCAGACGCTGAATGGAATCGAAAAATCCTTTAAGATCGCCGGTAAAACAGTTGCCGACTGTCGCGTTGAAGAGAGTGTCGCCGGTCACGAGGTTTTGCCCCGCGTGAAAGCATACGGAATCCATGGAATGGCCGGGTGTCCGATATGCGATGACCGGTTCGCCGTCGATGAGGATTTTTTCTCCGTCGGCAAACGCCGTACAGTCAAGAAACCCGGCTTTTGTCTTTCTCAGCAGGTGATCGTCGCCGGGCGTGTGGTCATAGTGCCGGTGCGTGTTGGTGACGTACGCGAGCATAAGCCGGTTCTGCTCGAGAAACGCGAGGATTTCCTGCCAGGCGCCGCCGTCGATCGCCAGGGCCTCCGTCGGGCCGTACAGCAGGTAGGCCAGATTGTCTCCGTAGCGGAATTGTACGATCTGGAGCATGCCGTTTTCCCTATTTTACGATTTTAAAGATGTCTCTGGATTTGGAATCGGCGGCGCTGCCGAGCAGTTCAAACAGAACCATCTCCGCCGACGTGAGATGAGCGCCGCCGCTCCTGATCGCGTCGATGCCGATCCGGCGGTTTTCCGGCTTGCGCGACGAAACGGCGTCGGCGGCCAGATGAACCGTGTAGCCGTTGCGAAGAAGGTCCAGCGCCGTCTGGTAAACACAGACGTGGCTTTCAATGCCGGCCAGGACGACATGCCGGCGGGTGAGGGATTCGAGCTCGTCGCGGAATGAGGGATTGGCCCAGCAGCTGAACGTCTCCTTGGCAATGGGTTTTCCGCTTCCCAGCTCCCGGGCGATCAGGGGAATCGTCGTCCCCAGTTTTTCCGGTGTCTGCTCCGTTGCCACAACGGGCAGGTTCAGGATCTGAAATCCCCGGATCAGCTTGACGGTATTGGCAAAAAGTTCTTCCTTGCGGTCCATGGACTGGGCCAGGTTGCCCTGAAAATCGACCAGAACCAGCACGGCGGCGCTTCGGCTGAGCATGTTTCCCCCTTTTATGGCTGCTTTTGCCGAACAATAGTGAATTTGCTTTGGGGTTGTCAATCATTATTATTGCTGGTAATAAGGCTAAAAAGCCTGGAGATAAAACATGACGCTGCCGGCCAATGAAAAGATTCTTCTGCATGAATACCGGGAAGGCCGCTTTGCGGAAGTGGAGCTGCCCTTTTCCGCGGAATATGCGCTGACGCTGAATATCAACGGCAGCCCCTACGTCACGATGGCCTGCTCCGGAAAGGATCTGCGGGAGCACGTGACCGGGTATCTGATCACGGAAGGAATCATTTCGGGCGCGGATCAGATCGCAAGGCTGGAGGTTCATGAAAAAGATCTGGCCGTCGACGTCTTTCTCATGAATGACCGGATCGTCGCGGAAAGGCTCGAACAGATCAAAACCATTTCCGCGGCGGGGGGAAGGACCCGCACGCGGCTGCCCGGGGAGGAACTGGTCCGCACGCGGCTGCCCGGGGTGGGGGCGGAGGTCATCCTGGGGGCCATGAGCGAGTTTCTGTCCTATTCGCGGGAGCATGAGGCCACGCACGGCGTTCACAGCGCGGCGCTTTATTCGCTGGAGGGCGGGCGGCTGATCTTCTTCGACGAAATCGGCCGTCACAACGCCATCGACAAGGTGATCGGTCGCGCGGCCATTCAGGGCATCAGTCTGGAAGACAAGATGATCTGCTCGACGGGGCGCATCTCGAGTGAGATCGCCTTCAAAATCATCCACGCCCGCGCGCCGGTTCTGATTTCGCGCGCCTCTCCGACCACGCTGAGCGTGAGCCTTCTGCGCCGGTTTAATATTCTGACCGTCATCCGCGCCGTAAACGGCCGGTTCTTTGTCGTAAACGGCAAAGAAAGCATTCGGGTATAGCGTCCGCTTCGGGCGCTTCAGGATGCCGCCCGGGAGCGCGAGGCGTTTTATCTTTCGCTCAGTTCCAGCAAAATGCCGCCGGTTGATTTGGGATGAACAAAGGCGATTTTCGCGCCGCCTGCGCCATAGCGGGGCTTCTCGTCGATCAGGCGAACGCCTTTGGCTTTGAGTTCGGCCAACGCCGCTTCAAGATCATCCACCCGCAGGGCCATGTGCTGAATGCCCTCGCCGTTTTTTTCAATGTATTTGGCAATGGGTCCGTCGGGCGACGTGGATTCCAGAAGCTCGATTTCCGAATCTCCCACGGGAAAAAAACAAACTTTTACTTTCTGCTCGGCCACTTCTTCCGCGCCGGCTGAGGCGATGCCCAGCATCTCGTAAAGTTTGGCGCTTTCCGCCAGATTCTTCACCGCGATGCCGATGTGATCGATTTTCAAAACGTTCATGCTTTCCATCTCCTTGTATTCTGTCTCGTTGTTTGTGCAGGGGACAGTTTTAAACCGTTCCCCGCGGATCGCCCTTCAGTCATCAGTCTAAAAATCCTTTTCAAAACTTCTGCCCTTTCAGGCACTCCAGGACTTGCGCGGCGGCGCTGGTGGGGGTGACAAGGCCCCGTTCGACTCCGTCGAGCCCTTCGGCCAGAACCTGCGCCGCCGGGCTTTCGTAGAACCATTCCTGAACGCCTTCGCGCACCAGATATTTCAGCCATTCCCTGGCCTGTTCCTTGCGCTTGGCCTGCAGCTCGCCGGTTGCGGTCAGCCGGTCGCGGTGGTCGAGGATGATGTTCAGAATATTCTCCAGCCCCGCCATTGTGACCGAACTGCACGTGACGACGGGCGGCGTCCAGTTTGCGTAAGGCGGCGTAAGCAGGTGAAACGCCGTTTCGTACTGGCGGCGCGCCAGCTTGGC
This sequence comes from Smithellaceae bacterium, assembly GCA_028693285.1. Lineage (GTDB taxonomy): Bacteria > Desulfobacterota > Syntrophia > Syntrophales > Smithellaceae > UBA8904. The sequence goes on along the minus strand of JAQUVQ010000037.1, from coordinate 3,868 downwards.
GCGCTCGACATTGTCCCCGTCCGCCTTGTTGACCGCCACTGCGTCGGCCAGCTCCAGAACCCCCTTCTTGAGGCCCTGCAGCTCATCGCCGCCTCCGGCGATCATCAGCACCAGAAAGAAGTCGACCATCGAGGCCACGGCCACTTCCGACTGGCCCACGCCGACGGTTTCGACCATCACTGCGTCAAATCCAGCAGCCTCGCAAACCAGCATGGTTTCGCGCGTCTTGCGGGCGACGCCGCCCAGCGTTTTGCCGGATGGGGAGGGGCGGATGAACGCCCGGTTGTTCACCGACAGTTTTTCCATGCGGGTTTTATCGGCCAGAATACTGCCGCCCGTTTTGGGGGAGCTGGGATCGACCGCCAGAACCGCCACCCGGCAGCCCCTGTCCGTCAGCATGGTGCCGAAGCTTTCAATAAACGTGCTTTTGCCGGCGCCCGGCAGACCCGTGATGCCCAGGCGCAGGGCCTTGCCGGTATGGGGCATCAGCGCGTCCAGAATTTGCCGCGAAAGCTCCTGATCGGAGGGCAGGGAGCTTTCGACGAGGGTGATCGTTTTGGCCAGCATTCGCCGGTCCCGGTCGAGGACGCCCTGAATATAAGCCTGTCCGTCGCGTTTTTCCATCATCCTTCTTCCTTTGACGGATGCTGATGGGGTTCAGCTTCTGTAAAATTCATTGACGGCCGCCAGGTATTCCGCCAGATGACGGCGGCTGCCCACAAAGATGTGGCCGACATTTTTTTTTCAATACTCTGATTCCGCAGCCTGCCTTTCAGGCCGGATGCCGCGCCCGTCTGTCCCCAGGTTTCGGCGGCCGCGCACGAGCCGGCCGGGGCCATCACATCGCGGGAGCCCTCATACTCAAAAATGACCAATCCCGTTTTGCGGAGCATCTCCATGTTGGCCGGCACTCCGTCCAGCGCCGGATGAATGACATTTTAAGGACGGGCTTCGGGAACCATCGTTTTGCCGGGTTTGGCTTCTCCCAGCGTGAAGCTCCGGTAAAGTTCATCGGCCACCACAAAGATGGACGAGATGCCGCCGATGGTCATCCATGTGTTTTTTTCAGCGGTCGCCGTAAAAATCAGAATGGCGCTCACCTTATTGTTCAGCACGTCATGCAGCCGGACATTTCCGCCGTCTTTGGTTTTGAGCTCCACGTCCGGAACGACTTCGCCCAGATATTTGTACCAGAGCTTTCCGCTCGCGCCAAAATCGTAGGTGAAGCGGGTTTTTTTCTTGAGGGCGTTGGCCTTTCCCAGGTCCGTCTGCCAGCCCAGGGCCTGATCCGGAGCGCCGGAATCCACGGTGATGCGCTCTTCTCCGTCGAGGTTGAGAAGGAGCTCTTCAACAACCTTGCCCAGGTTGTCCAGATCCACCGTCAGCGTCTGGGAAAATGCCCGGACGCGCTTTTGCCGGTCGATGATGAGCAGGGTGTACAGGTTGGCGTTCAGTTCGAGGGCTGTATCGATTTCCGAGGAGAATTTCCGGCCGGTCGCGCTTTTTCCGAAAAAGGAGATGTCCACCGCCTTCTGGGCCTGAAGTTGCCGGTAGGTCGGATCGATCAGGTAGTCGTAATCGATCCGGATCCGCAGGTTTTTCCGGTAAAATTCATCGATGGTGCTGTTGGCCTCGGGCACCCCCTGGGACATGGCAACGCCGATGACGTTCAGCTTGCCGATGGGATTGGCGCTGAAGCGCTGGCAGCTGGAATCCGCATGCGCGGCGCCGGCTGCAAAAATCAGGATCAGGACTGCCGCCACACCTATTTTCTTTTTCATCATAGCCTCCTTTTAAGGCGTCCCGGGATTCACCGCGCCGGTTGCCGGTTGATGTCCTGTCTCCGACCGCCGGGATCGGGCCGGCTTACGGGATACAAAGAACATTACGGTAGAAAATTACCGGAAGTGCCGCCCGCGTGTCAAGCGGACTTTGTGCCTCACCTGCTCTTCCTTTGGCAGCATTGATCCAAGAGGCAACCGATCGGCGAAAAGGCAATTGTCAAACCGTCCGGTTTCGGCTATAGCTGACCCACGGTGTTCGGACGAAAGAGCCTGTTTTTTGGCAAAGAGCGGAAGGAACCCTGGCGATGACGGACAAAAAACAAGGCAGGTTCTTGGGTGAAGCGACGGCTTTTCTCGCCCTGTTTCTGGACAACGCCGGCGTGCTGATTTTTTTAAACGCCATTCTAGTCTTTACCTTCAATTTTCCGGCGGAAATTGTCCTGACGCACATGATCCCCGGCACGGCCGTCGGCGTGTTTATGGGCGACCTCATCTACACCTGGATGGCTGTCCGTCTGAAGCGGAAAACCGGCCGCGAGGATGTCACGGCAATGCCGCTGGGCCTCGATACGCCGTCCACCATCGGCATCGCCTATGCCGTGTTGGGGCCCACCTATATCGTCAGCCGCGACCCCATCCTCACCTGGCATGTCGGCATGGCCACGCTGTTCATGATAGGTGTTGTGAAAATTTTTACCTCTTTTATCGGCGGATGGATTCAACGCAATATTCCCACCGCCGGTCTGCTCGGGTCCATCGGCGGCGTCGGACTGATGCTTTTGGGCTTTCTGCCGATGATCGAGATCTTTAACGAAGCGATCGTCGGTCTGGTCGCCCTGGGGCTGATCTTTGCCGCGCTCTACAGCCGGCTTCAATTTCCCGGACGCATTCACGGCGTCGTGGCGGCCCTGCTCGTCGGCACGGGAATTCACTTTGCGCTGGGGTGGAGCGGCTGCCTGCCCGAAGTTCAGCCGCCCTCCTGGGATCTGCACCTGTGTCTTCCGGTATTTTCCCTTGATTTTTTCAAGATCCTGCCGCACAGCCTTCAGTACCTTCCACTGGCCATTCCCTTTGGAATCCTGACGATTATCGGAGGAATCAACAACACGGAAAGCGCCCGTCTGGCCGGCGACGCTTACCGCCCCCGGGACATTCTTCTCACCGAAGCCGTCACGTCGCTCATTTCCGCCTTTTTCGGCGGCGTGGCGCAGACAACCCCCTACATCGGCCATCCCGCCTATAAAAAGATGGGGGCGACCTGGCGCTACACGCTTGCAACCGGTTTGCTCGTCGGCGTCGGCTCTCTGGTCGGGTTGATGTCGCTGGCGGTCAGTCTGGTGCCGCGGGCGGTCATCGCGCCCATCTTTCTTTTCATCGGTTTTGAAATCGTCCATCAGGCCTACCGGGAATCTCCCCCGGCTCATTCCCCCGCGGTGAGTCTGAGCATGCTGCCGGTTATCGCCAGCCTGGTGACCATCATTCTCGGCCAGTTTCTTGCCGCCCTGAACATTCCAGCCAACCAACTGCCGGAGCGTTTGCAGCAGTTGCATCAAACGCTGAATCTGCTGGCGAACGGCTTTATTCTGACCGGGCTTCTCTGGGGCAGCCTGCTTGCCTTTCTGATCGATCACAAAGCGAAGCTTGCGGCCCTGTGCGCCGCCGTCTGCGGCGTGCTGACGCTTTTTGGCGTGATTCATTCGGTTCTGCCCACGGGAGAGCTTTATCTGCCCTGGCAGGCGGCAGGGGGAGCGCATTACCAACTTGCCCTGGCCTACGGAATCCTGTCGGTCATTTTGTTGATTCTGACGGGAAGAACGGATTTACAAAAACATTCCCACTGAAGGAGGCAGCATGAAAAAATCCTATTCGGAAAAAGTGGTTTCCGCCGAAACGGCGATTCGTTCCATTTCCCGGGGAAAAAGGGTGTTCATCGGTTCGTACTGCGGAGAGCCTCAGCATCTCGTCTCGGCGCTTTTGGACCACACCGACCATTTTTCCGACGTGGAAGTGGTGCGCTTTCTCAATCTGGAAGGCTCTCTCATGGGCTTGGTTGCGGAAGAAACACAAGGGCGCAATTATCACGT
>JAQUVQ010000036.1 GCA_028693285.1 Smithellaceae bacterium | reverse complement strand
GTTGTCAAGTTTTTTATGCAGGAATACACATAATTGCATAATTTATTAGACGATTCCAGATTTAAGCAGGTTTGAATCCCGCTCCCGCGGGACGAGAGTTTATTCTCCGTAGCTTGCTGCGATATAACCATGTTCATTTCATACATCGACAGCTTGCTGCGAGGCGGTTGAATGACGTTTAGGAATTTTTTCTTTCCTGAAGCAGCCAGACAGCCAGCGCCGCCAGGAAAACGGCGGCAAGGGCGCTGGGCCACAAGGGGATTTCCTGCCCCGCGGCCGTCACCGGAAGGCCAACGATAAAGCGGATCAACTGGGCGGCCGCCATCAAAAACAGGATGATTGCAATAACCAGAGATGCGGGTCGTTTCATTTTTTGCCTCCTTCATAATGCAAAATGTCGGAAATGATGTTGCAAATCCTTATTCCGGGAAATGGAATCATCCCCGCCCAAAGAGATTTCCGACGCACAACGCTAGCGGACCGTGCGCCGAATGACATCGATGACGGTATCGCTCATTTTCTCGACATGGTGAATCAGGTCGGCTTCGCCGGAGGACGTGAACTGCCCTTTGTGAATCACGCCGCGCCTCGCCATGCTGGCAATTTTGTAGCTGGTTGTAATGGTCGAACCCCTCTTCGTGATAGTGCCGGCGATCACGAAATTCATCCCCAGTCTTGTTCCAACCTCAACCATGTTGTCCACCTGGTCGTTTTGCTGAAGATTATTGGCGGAAAGAAACAATTCCAGGTCCTTTCTGGGAAGGACGAGAAAGGCCTGCTGCATGCCGGGCGAATTGATCAGGGTATTGGTCACCGTGATGCCGTAGGGGGATGCGTCCATGCCGAGCGGTATAAAATGAAAAACGGCCACATTGGCGGGGCCATCCGCCCCGGAGAACTCCTCTACGGACGCGCTTTCCACCCGTTTTTCCACAGTCCGGGCCGTTGAAGGCGCCGCTGCGGTTCTGGCGGAAGGCGCCGGAGCCGTTACGGGGGCTCCTTTGGCCGCGACGGAGAAACCGTGGCGCGCGGAGACGACATAGCCGTTCCGGCTGTAGTTGTAATAGGCCCTCACTTCGTATTTTCCCGGCGCGGACGCCACAAAGGTCAGGACGCCCTGGTTCTCGCCGTGGGGCATGTACTGATAGTCTCCGGCGTCAGTGTCGGGGGAACCGTCGGCCACGATGCAGATCCAGTCTCTTGAAGACCCGGGGGCGCTGAAAAAGTTCACCTGAATTTTTTCACCCTCGCTGTAAACATTCTTGTCGGTTTTCACCTGCGGGGCCCCATCGGCAAAAACCGCATCTGCCGTAAATAAACAGCACAGAAAGAAGGTGATGAAAAAAATGAATGGAAGCTGGGGATGGATTCGCCTCATCCGTTTTCTCCTTTATTCGATGCCGGGCAGAGTGTTTCTCCCGTGGCGTTGGTTTGATGTTTTCCGTCCGTTCTTCGGGCCGACCTTCCATTTGCCTGGGCGGGGAATCCCTCCCGGCGGACAAAGTTTAGCATAACGCGATCAAAATGAAAAACAGGAATTCAAGCGCAAGGGCAGCCTGTTTCCGTGGGTTCCGGTTTCTTCCCCGATCCGCATCGTCCTTGTCGTTGGGGGAAAAACCCGTTTGGAAGGCTGAGGATTCAAAAACCCATCAGAAGAGCCTCATTTTTTCCGCTTCCCTCATCAGTTGATCGCGGAAATCCGGATGCGCAATGCCGATAATGGCAAGAGCGCGGTCCCTCATGCACTTTCCTTTCAGGTTGGCGGCGCCGTATTCCGTGACCAGATAGTGGGTATCCATCCTCGGCGTCGTGACGATGCTTCCGGCGTCCAGCTGGGGAACGATCCTGGAGACCGTGTTTTTCTTCGCGGTGGAGCGGAACGTCAGGATGGATTTCCCTCCCTTCGCGTTGAACGCCCCGCGCACAAAATCGAGCTGGCCGCCCGTCGCTGAAAACTGGGCTCCTTCCAGAAACTCCGAATTGCACTGCCCGCTTAAATCCACCTGCAGGGTGGCGTTGATGGAAATCATGTTGTCGTTTCTGGCAATGACGTCCGGATCGTTCGTGTAGGATACGGGATACCCCTCAAAGGCGGGGTTGTCGTTCATGAACTCCATCATTTCATGATCCCCGAGGGCAAAGGAATAGACATGCTTGTTCGGGTGCAGCGTCTTTTTCTTCCCGTTGATGACCCCTTTTTTCACCAGATCCACCATGACGGGCGAGAAGGCTTCGGTATGAATGCCCAGATTTTTGTGATGGATGAGCTGCGTCGCGACCGCGTTGGGAAGATTCCCGAAGCCGAGCTGGATGGTTGCTTCGTCCGGGACCATTTCAGCGACAATTCTGCCGATGGCCCGGTCGATGTCATCCGGTTGCGCGGGCGGAGATTCCCAGATCGGCTGGTGGTTTTCGACGATTTGATCCACATCCGAGATGTGCACCAGCGCGTCTCCGAAAACGCGGGGCATATGCCGGTTGACCTCAACGATGCGGCGTTTGGCCCGCTTCCAGACAATGGACGTAATATCCACCGATGTGCCGAAAGAAAAAAAGCCCGCTTTGTCCATGGGGCTGACCGTCGTCATGGCGACATCCATTTCATCCATGTACTCTTCGATCAGGCGGCGAAGCTGATGAAAATAGTTCGGGATGAATTGTGAAAGGCCCCCGTAAACCAAACCCCTTTCCTTGGTCAGGACAAAGCAAGGATAGGCCTCGACGCAGTCGGCCAGTTCCGGTGAAAGGATGGTCCCGGAGGCATATACGCTGGTGCCGAGATGAAATACCCGAAGCTTTTTCAGGTCATTGGTGCGGATTCGGTTTTCGATGGCCTTCAACAGCGCCGGGGGCTCCGCCTGCAGATTGCCGTGCGCCAGCAAAGCGTTTTCGGCAATTTTCGATACGGCTTCCTGAGGAGTGGTGAGTTTTTCCTGATACTCTTTTTCAAACATATTCGTCCCCTTTCAGGCGCATGACGCCCTGGTCGTTATTGCGTCTTGGATTCCTTCGGACCGCCGCCCGCGGACGGCGGCCGGGAGTCTTTCAAATCTTTTCCGCCGAGCTTTTCCACATCTTCCGGCGTGTTGAGGTTGGAGAAAAGACGTCCGTCCGGATTGAACGGCCGGATCTGTTCTTCGCCGATGGTCAGCACGCGCATGTCGCGGTAAAAGCCGGTGATCTTGAGTTTGTCCATGAGCAGCAGGCGCTTGATGGAGGGCAGGCAGCTTCGTGAATAAATCGCGTGCAGGGGCTGATAGCCTTGGGGAAGCTCGGGTACAATGATGTCATGCTTTCCCGCCCGGCTGATCATGTACGCGATAAAATCTTCATTTAAGAAAGGCATGTCGCACGGACAGGCGAAGGCAAGCGGATTCTTCGCGTAGAAAAGACCGGTGTAGATTCCGCCCAGCGGCCCCTTGCCCTTGTAGATGTCGGTCACGACGGCTGCGTCGTCAAACTCCAGATAGGCGAGGGGGTCGTTCGTGATGATGAGGATTTCGGAAAAGAGCCGGCGAAAGATATCGAGCGTCTGATCCATCATGCGGGAGGGACCGATTTCCAGGAAGGCCTTGTTGACGCCCATCCGGGTGTTCCTGCCGCCGGAAAGGATGATGCCGGTAATGTCGGTTGCGGGGCTGCTCAATGGATCCGTTTCCTTCTTCGTTTTTGTAAATGGCATACCATAAAATGCACAAAGAGATTAAGCGAAAAAAGGCAAGGCAGGCGGCAAAGCCGGCCGTAAGGTTTTACCGAATGATTTTCCGGCTGATGGCCGGCGTCTGTGCGTTTTCGCGTTCCACCATGGTGGAGGCATCCCCCTTGCCCCGGAACCTTTTCACGTTGAGCATGAAAATTTCCAGCTTGGACAGGACGTTGGGCGGCAGCAGGTTGCCGTCGATCTCGATCGAAATGGTCGGATACTTCCTTTCCCTCGCCCAGGGCGTGTACAGCCCCTCGATGACGCGGCCGATCAGGCAGGCGAACGGAGAGATGTTGACGATGCCGGAGTAGCCGTCCATCATGGCGGTGGCGGCGACGCCGCTGGAAATGGCGATTTCCGAATGCAACTCCCGGCTGACGAAATGTTTTTCCGCGTTTTTCATGATTGTCCGCATGTCATGCGGCGTGCGCGGCACCAGGCCGGTCGCCCCCAGCGCGTCTTTGACATTTTTTTCCACGCGTTTTTTGTAGATATGCTCGATGCGACAGTCGATGATGTCCCGCAACTCCCGGGCAAAGAAGCGCCGGTGCCAGGGCAGCAGTTTGAGGCGCTTGTGAAGTTCGTAGCGGCGGACATGGTCGCAGTAGTAGAACCATTCGGCGACGTTCGACACCTTGCCGACAATGCCGTGGCGGCTGAACTGGCCGATCAGTTCGTCCACGGCGAAGTCGTCGCGCCGGACGTAGATTTCGCCGACAATGAGCACTTTGGGGCAGTCCTCCATTTTTCTGGCCAGCGGTATTTGCGAGATGGTTTGCGCGATTTCCTTCAGGACCGGCAAAACCCGCGTAATATCCTGTTCGGCCACCAAGAGCATCTTCTGCCAGATTTGATCGTAAATCTTCATGGCTGCCTCGGGATCGGCGGCGCACGTTCGAAGCGAGGTTTCCACATCCTTCATATAGTCGCCGATGACGGCCGCCCACCAGGCGTACTTGGTGAATTCCGGCCCCAGCTCCGTGTAGGAATTGTCCGCTTCCAGCGTGAAGACCACGACGTTTTCCAGACGCAGGTCCCGGAAGAGGTTTTCATAGAACACGAAGTACTGGCCGGTCCGGCAGGGGCCAGTGGTCGTCGGCACGAAGAGGATGTAAATTTCATCCTTGCGGTACTGGTCGGAGGACAGATATTTCAGCGCGCTGCCCAACACCAGATGCGAGGGCAGGCATTCCTTGCCGGAGGCGTGATTGCGCGCCATCTGCAGCGTGTAAATGTCCGGCACCGGCATGGTTCGGGCGTTGATGCCCAGGCCGCGGATGGTCGCGCCGATGAGCTCCGCGGAGAGCCGGCCCATGTTGGACAAAAGAAGTTTGACCCGCGGATTTCCCTTGATCGGGATTTTTTCGCCGGTGGCGCTGTCGAGAATATGGATTTCCTCGCCGGGACGGTTGATGAAGCGCAGGCCGTTGTCGTATCGCTCCTCGCGGATGTCGTCGATTTTGGAGCGGTAGCCTTCGATGATGTCCAGAAACGCCTCGATGCGCGTGTCCACGCCCGCGTCGGCCGTGTGGGAATCCAGCTCCAGAATCAGAAACGGCTTCACGCCCATGATCCACTTCAGATAATGCAGCATGAAGGAATCGGGCGCACAGGAAAAATTGGAGATGTAAGTGATATAGATATTGTCTTCGTTCTTCAGGAGCGTGCCGGCCTTCATGTCCTGCTGGCCGTAGTACCAGTACATATTGGGGTAGATGACCTGGTCGGCAAAGGGCAGAATGTCAAAGGGGATGACTGAGTAGCCGCGGGACGTGTATTTCCGGGGAATGCCCATGTTGGCGTCGGCGGTGAAGGAGTTGTAGGGGCGGCCCAGAATCGCGATGACCGGACGTTCGGCCCGGCGCGCCTCGGCCAGCGCCTGATTTCCCAGTTCGGCAAATTTGGCGAAGCACTCCATCTGTTTTTCATAGGCGAGGGCAAAGGCCTTTTTCGCCTCGCTTTCACCGAATCCCAGAACTGCGGCCATGGCGACAAACGGTTCAACCGCCTTTTCCAGCCCGTACATGAAGCTGACGACCGGCGTCAGGTATTTTTCTTCCGGAATCTCCGGAAAAGCCTTTTGGATGTAATAGGGCAGGCTCTGCGTGATGGGGCAGAAATTGGCGGGCGCCGCCTTCTCGTAGCTGTCCATATCCCGGAAATGCGGCAGAAAGATATAGTCCACCTTCCGGTTGAAGATGTCCTGGACGGCGCCATGCGCGATTTCCGCCGGGAAACAGTAGCTGCTTTCCACGCGGGCCGTTCCCTCCTGCGGGATTTCCTCGGACAGAAGGGTCTCGACGCCCAGCGTGTGGAAAAACCAGGAATAAAACGGCCAGAGCGTGAAAATGGAAAAGCAGCGGGGAATGCCGACGATCACGTCTTTTTTGCGGGCCAGCGCGCCCGGATCAGGGGCGCATTCCCGAAAGAGAATGTCGTTTCGTTTTTCGATGTAATCCGCTACGGAGGCTTCGTCGAAGGCTTTTTTCTTCCGAAGGTTCGCGTATTTGTTGCAGCGTCCGCCGAACATGTAGCGGTGGCCGTTGACCAGGAGCACGCGGATCGGGCAGAAATTGTCGCAGGCCTTGCACGGAAATTCCTTTTCATAGACGATGTCCGTGGCCAGAATCGCGTCGATGTCGTAGGATTGCTTGACCAGAATCCCTTCTTCAAATTTCTGCCGGGCCAGCAGGCCGACGCCGAAGCAGCCCATCAGCTCCGGGTCGGGCGGCACCAGAATATCCTTGTCCAGCAGCATCGCGAAAGCCAGGGGCACGGCCTTGTTTTTGGCGACGCCTCCCTGCAGAACGATGTTCCGGCCGATCGTCCGGTTGCCCACCACCCGGTTGAGGTAGTTGGATACGATGGAGGTGACAATGCCCGCCGTGATGTCCTCTCGGGAAGCGCCCTGCTGAATTGCGTTGCGGATGTCGGAATTGATGAACGCGGAGCAGTGCTCGCCGAATTTCAACGGCGCGTCGGCCGCCAGCGCGATGTCGCCGATCATGGCCGCTTCGGGAATGTTCAGATCGCCCTGCGCCGATTCTTCCAGAAAGGACCCGGTGCCCGCGGAGCAGGCTTCGTTCATGGCGTAGTCGATCGGCACCTTGTTTTTGAGCGAGACATATTTGGCGTCCTGGCCGCCGATTTCAAAGATGGTGTCGATGCGGTCGCGGTAGAAGGAAGTGCCGACGGCATGGGCGATGATTTCGTTGTACACGGCGGGCGTTTCCAGAAAAACGCCGAGAATTTCGCGCGAGGATCCGGTCGTGGACGCGAGCGTAATGCGGATCCGAGCATCTCCGATGTCCTCCCGAATCTGTTTCTGAATCTCCCGAAGGCAGTGTTTGAGGGCGCGCACCGGATCGCCGTGCGTCCGGCCGTAGAAGGACGCGGTGACTTCACTGGTTTCAAAGTCGATGAGGCTGGCTTTCGTCGTGGTGGAACCCCCGTCCACGCCAAGGATATATTCTCGTCCGGCGACGACTTTTCCTTTCTTCGACGGCAGGTAGGTGACTCTGCCCTCAGCGCTTTTCAGGTTTTTGAACCGTTTGAACTGAACAGAGCTTTGTCTGAACAGCTTCTCCGGGGCCGGAAGCGGGCTGCCTGCGGAAGCGGCCATCAGGGCCGCGCCGTAAGCCTCGAACCAGGGCGCCTGTTCGGGGACGATAAATTCGATCTCGGGCATGCGCTCCCGAATGAAGCGCAGAATGTACGGGTTTTGCGTGACGCCGCCGACCAGCAGAACTTTTCCTTTTTCAATCCGCGCCCGCTTGAGGAAATCGACGACCTTGACGGCCATGACGTCGGACAGGGAAAGGGCAATATCGCCCGTCGTGGCTTCGCCCTTGTTCAGGCGGTGCGTGCAGTCGCTTTTCATGAAAACCGAACAGCGCGACGAGAGCTTCAGGACGCGGCAGTTATCCGGAATGCGGCGAATGTCGCCGAGCGTCATGTTCATTCGGGCCAGCTGCTGCCTGAAGAATTCGCCGGTGCCCGACGCGCATTTGTTGCCGGAAAAACTGGTGATGATTTTATTGTTCGAATCAATCGTATAGACCACCAGGTCTTCGCCGCCCAGGGAGACGAGCGCGTCGACGGAACCCCCCCGCTCCTGAAGGGCCGCCTCGATGCAGAGCGGTTCGATGACGCCGGGAATGTTCAAAAGCCTGCGTCCTTCGGTGCCGGTGGCCAGCGTCGGAATGCCCGCAGGCCAGTCGCGGCCGGAAAGCATCTTTTTGAGCGTATCGGGAAAGTTGCCTTCGTGCGGCTCCACGGCGCTCCACACGACGCTGCGGCCTTCCAGCAGAGCGGCCTTGACGTTCGAGGAGCCGATGTTGATTCCCAGGCTGTACATAATCACTCCAGTAAAAGAATCCTTCGCATGGGCAATAGTACGATTGCGCGGCATCGTCAAGTGCAGAGAGGAATGTTTCTTAAATGCCTCCGAATATCAACGCATTAAATTTGCCGTCCGGCAAAAAAAAGCAGCTGGTTGCGTCCGCCGCCAGCTGCTTTTGTTCCTTTGTGATTGTAGAAGGGGGGGATAATCCACCCGCAAGGATCAGTGTCCTTCCTCCATCGCGCCGCTGATGTACATCATGGCCAGGAGCATGAAAACCAGCGTCTGGACGACCGATGTAAAGATCATCAAAAACATGATGGGCAGCGGAACGATCAACGGCACCAGAAGCAGAACGACCAGCAGAACGATGTCTTCGCCGGCGATGTTGCCGAAGAGCCGGAAGGTCAGCGAAAGAGGCCGCGACAGATGGCTGATGATTTCAATGGGCAGCATCAGCGGAATCAGCCACCAGACCGGTCCCAAAAATTGTTTCAGGTACTTGAACCCGTGCGTCATCACGCCGACGATGTGCGTCATGAAGAAAACCACCAGCGCCATGGCCGCATTCGTGTTGATGTTGGCCGTCGGAGACTCAAATCCGGGAATGATGCCGATCAGGTTGCCGGTCAGAATGAAAAGTCCCAGGGTGGCGATCAGGGGAAAGAACTTTTTGCCGTGTTCTCCCATGGTGTCCACCAGCAGGCTGTGGAGACCGTCGATGATGACTTCCATCACGTTTTGTATCCGGCCCGGATAAACCTGAAGGTTGCGGGTGGCCAGAAAGGCAAGCACCGTCAGGAGGGCGACGACAAACCAGCCATAGGTGACCTGAGCGGGAACATAATGATTTTCCAGGAACAGTAGAGGGTGCATACGTTAACGAACCTCCTCAATAAAATTTTTTTTTGCCAGGGTGGTGACCACGGTAAAAACCATGTTGATCACGACCACGGAAAGTCCGATGATCAGGCCGACGGCGTCCACCGTGCCGGTGGTAATGAGCAGAAACAGCACCACGGCGGTGAGGGCCAGTCGAATGAAATACTGGATCATGGTCGGGCGCTTGACGTTGCCGGAGAGATTCCTGAACAGTCTTTGCAGGCCGAGCGCCATGCCGTGAAAGTTGAGAATGCTGATGAAGCCGCCCAGCAGAACGCCCAGGTAAAATTTTGCCGGCGCGAAAATGACGGAGGGGATGAAGAGAACCGCCAGAATAACCCAGTTGGCCAGTTCAAGTTTTTTTTGGAGCGGGTCTTTGGCGATGAGGTTCACTTTTCAAGCTCTTAATGATGATTTCTTCATCATTGAAATTTCGTTTTATCAAAACATAGATGTTGCGAAATCCGGCCGTGATTCCAATCAGCAGGAAAACGATGGTGAACGCGTGGCCGGAATCAAATTTCCGGTCCAGATAGCTTCCTAAAAGGAGGCAGCCAAAAATCGCCAGAACCATTGCGATGCCGATGCTGCTGGCGTAAGCCATCTGGATGCCAAGTTTTTTGGTCTCGCTATCCATTTGTTGCGAGGTCCTTACCATGAGGGCAGGTCAAAGTCAAACAAAAACATGACCGCCGTTCATTTATTTAAAAGGTGGCGATGATCCCTGTACCAGGCGATGGTTTTTTTAAGCCCGGCGGTCAAATCCGTTTTTGCCTTAAATCCGAATTCCTTCAAAGCCTTGGACGTATCCAGCATTCGCCGGGGCTGGCCGTCCGGCTTGGAGGTGTCCCATACGATTTTGCCTGAAAATCCGGACAATCCGGCAATGAGCTCCGTCAGCTCCCGAATGGAGATTTCAAAACCCGCGCCGATGTTGACCGGTTCGCTTTTATTGTAGGAATCGGCGGCCAGGCAGATCGCCTCCGCCGCGTCTTCGACGTAAAAAAATTCCCGCGTGGCTTGTCCCGTTCCCCATACTTCCAATGTATTCGATGCGTTATCCATCGCGTCAAAACATTTTTTAATGAGCGCCGGAATGACGTGGGAGGATCGGGGATCAAAATTGTCGCCGGGGCCGTACAGGTTGACCGGAAGCAGAAAAATGGAATTAAAACCGTATTGTTGACGGTAAGCCTGGGACTGCACCAGCATCATTTTCTTGGCAAGCCCGTAAGGAGCGTTTGTTTCTTCCGGATACCCGTTCCAGACGTCGTCTTCCCGGAAAGGGACAGGCGTGAATTTCGGATAGGCGCAGATGGTGCCCAGCGCGACAAATTTTTCAATCTTGCGCAACCAGGCTTCGTGCATCATCTGCGCGCCCATCAAAAGATTGTCGTAAAACAGCTCGGCCGGCTTTTCCTGGTTGAACCCGATGCCGCCCACTTTGGCCGCCAGATGGATGACGATGTCGGGCCGGGCCGTGTCGAAAAGCCGATGAATATCCTCCGGCCGCGTCAGGTTGTATTCGGGCAGATCGGCGATGTCGATGCTTTGGCAGCCGCAGCCGGACAGTTGGTTGATCAGGTGTCCGCCCAGAAATCCCCTGCCGCCCGTAACCGTAATTCGTTTGTTTTTCAGCATGATCGTCGTCTTCAAAATCAACTGATTCGTTCGGTGTTGGCGCAGGAAAATCCAGCGTCCACCAGGGTTTTTTCTTTTTTGGCCGACTCCAGGTCGGAGGCGATCATCATGTCGATGAGTTCGTCAAAGGAAATCCGCGGCTGCCAGCCCAGCGCCTTGCGGGCCTTTGACGAATCGCCCAGCAGAACGTCCACCTCCGTCGGGCGGAAATAGCGGGGGTCCACCGCCACATATTGGGCGTAGTCCAGATCCAGTTTGCTGAATACCTTTTCCGCGAATTCGCGAACCGAGTGTGTTTCCCCCGTGGCGATCACGTAGTCGTCCGGCCTGTCCTGCTGAAGCATCAGCCACATGGCCTCCACGAAATCGCCGGCAAACCCCCAGTCGCGCTTGGCTTCCAGGTTGCCCAGATATAATTTGTCCTTCAGGCCCAGCTTGATTTGCGTCGCCGCGCGGGTGATTTTTCTGGTCACGAAGGTTTCCCCGCGGCGGGGGGATTCGTGATTGAAGAGAATGCCGTTGGTCGCGAAGATTCCGTAGGCGTCGCGGTAGTTCTGCACGATGTAGTAGGCGTAAACCTTTGCGGCCGCGTAAGGGCTGCGGGGCTGAAACTTGGTGTTTTCGCTCTGGGGCGGAGGCGCCGCGCCGAACATTTCACTCGACGACGCCTGGTAGAATTTTGTCCGAATGCCGGTCTTGCGGATGGATTCCAGGATTCTCAGCGTTCCCAGGCCGGTGATGTCGCCCGTGTATTCGGGCATGTCGAAGCTGACGCGAACGTGGCTCTGCGCGCCCAGGTGATAGATTTCGTCCGGGCGAATGGAGGCGAGCAGGTCCATGATCTGTCCGGAAACGGAGAGGTCCCCGTAGTGCAGAAACAATTTCGCGTTCGGGTCATGAAAATCCCGGTACAGATGATCGATGCGGTCCGTGTTGAACGTGCTGGAGCGGCGGATGAGGCCATGAACCTCATAGCCCCTGTTCAGCAAAAATTCGGCCAGGTACGATCCGTCCTGTCCGGTAATGCCGGTGATCAACGCTTTCGTCATATCTTCTCCTCACTTTTACAAACGCCAGTAGTTTATTCCCGAAGACCGCGCCTGGGCAGGGTCAAAGACCGATTTCACGTCCAGCAGAATCGCGCGGTTTTTGCGGCACAGCGCCGCGATTTTTTCAAGGCCCCATTTCATGTATTCCCGGTGGGCCACCGCCAGAATGACGGCGTCCATGTCTTTCAGGTCTTTGGCCTCGGCAAGCTCCACGCCGCAGTGTTCCCGAGCCTCTTCGGGAATGGCCAGCGGATCATGCGCCAGAACCGTTACGCCGAAATCCTCAAGCTCGCCGATGATGTCCACGACGCGCGTATTGCGCAGATCGGGAACGTTCTCCTTAAAGGACAGGCCCAGGACCGCGACGCGGGCTTTTTTGACCTGAAGGTCCGCGGCGATTAGCATCTTGATGGTTTTTTCCGCGATGTATTTTCCCATGTTGTCGTTGATCCGCCGCCCCGAAAGAATCACTTCCGGCCGGTAGCCGATGCTTTCCGCCTTGTAGGTCATGTAGTAGGGATCGACTCCGATGCAGTGCCCGCCCACCAGGCCCGGCCGGAAATTGAGAAAGTTCCACTTGGTTCCGGCCGCTTCCAGCACTTCCAGCGTGTCGATGCCCATTTTGTTGAAAATGATCGCCAGCTCGTTCATCAGCGCGATGTTGATGTCGCGCTGCGTGTTTTCAATGACCTTGGCCGCTTCCGCGACCTTGATTGCGGAAACCCGGTGCAGGCGGACCTTGACGACCGCGCTGTAAATGCCTTCGAGAAGGTCCAGCGTGGCGGCGTCGGAGGCGGAAATGATTTTGATCGTGTTGCTTACAGTGTGAATTTTGTCGCCGGGATTGATGCGCTCCGGAGAATAGCCGACCGTGAAATCCCTGCCGAATTTCAGCCCGGAGGCCCGCTCCAGAACCGGAACGCAAACATCTTCCGTCACGCCCGGATACACCGTCGATTCATACACCACGCAGGAGCCGGCGGACATGTGCTCGCCGATGATGGCCGATGCGTTTTCCATCGCCCTCAGGTCGGGGACATGAAAATGATCCACCGGCGTGGGGACGGCGACGATGAAAAGCCTGCAGGAGGCGAGGTCGGCCTGCCGCGAGGTAAACGTGATCTTGGCTTTCTTCAGTTCGGCGTCGGAAAGCTCCATCGTGCGGTCGTGGCCCTTCTTCAGTTCCGCGACGTTTGCTTCACTGATGTCAAAGCCGGTCACCTTGAAGTGCCGGGAGAGATGGGCGGCCAGCGGCAGGCCCACGTAACCCAGGCCGACAATGGCGATTTTATTTTTCCCCGCGTAAAATGATTGGGCAGTCAACGGTTTTTTCATGGTCGGATTCCTTCATTGTCTTGATGTCTTTGGACAAAATGGAAAAATCTCTTACCGTATTGACCCGGCCTTGTCAATCTCTACGGTAAAACGGGGGGAGGGGTCAGGGGTAAGGGGAATGCGAGTGATGAGCAATGAGTGATGAGTGAAAAGACAGGCAAGGGGCGAGAGGCAATGGGCGATGAGCAGGGAACTGACTTGCCACCCGCAAGGGTGGTTAAAACCTTTCCCTGCGGGATCCTATGCAAGGGTTCATGGGTGAAAGGTGTCATGGTGAGCTTGTCGAACCATGAAAGCAATGTAGGGCGGGTCTTTAGACCCGCCGAAAATATTGCGCAGGGTCAACGCGGCGCGCCTAAAGGCACGCCCTGCATTTAAAGGCGGTTCAGCGTCTTTTCCACGGCGGACAGGGTTCGGTCCATGTCGTCCTCCGTGTGGGCGAAGGACAGGAATCCCGCTTCGAACTGCGACGGCGCAAGCCAGACACCATTTTGAATCATGCCGTGAAAAAAGCGGGCGTAGAGGTCCGTTTTGGACTGCAGGGCGGAGGCCAGGTCGTAAACAGGCCCTTCCTGGAAAAAAGGGGTAAACATGGAAAAAGCACGGTTGAGGCAAACCGGAATGCCGCGCGCGGCAAACAATTGTTCCATTTCCCGGCAAAGGCGTCCGGCCCGTTCGGCCAGCGCCGCGTAAGGGCCGGGCATGGTTTTCAGAATTGAAAGCGTGGCAGCGCCGGCGCTCATGGCCAGCGGGTTTCCGGAAAGGGTTCCGGCCTGATACACGTCGCCTGCGGGCGCCAGTCTCTCCATGATTTCCTTTTTTCCGCCCACGGCGCCCACCGGCAGACCGCCGCCGATGATTTTGCCAAGGCAGGTCAGATCCGGTTCAATGCCCGCAAGGGTCTGATAGCCGCCGAAGAGAAATCGGAAGCCGGTGATTACCTCGTCGAAAATGAGCAGGATGCCGTGTTCGGCCGTCACCTTCCGCAGTGTTTTCAGAAACCCGTCTTTCGGCGTGACGACGCCCATGTTGCCCGCCGCCGGTTCCAGGATGACGGCCGCCAGATCTTCCGCGTAAATCTCCACGGCTTTTTCAAAAGCAGGAATGTTATTGTACGGCAGGCTCAAGGTCAGGCGGGCCACCGCTTCGGGAATGCCCGGAGAGCCCGGAATGCCGAGCGTCGTGACGCCGGAGCCGGCCTTGATCAGCAGGGAATCGGCGTGGCCGTGGTAGCAGCCGTCAAATTTGATAATCAGGTTTCTGCCCGTGAAGCCGCGGGCAAGGCGAATCGCCGTCATGGCGGCTTCCGTCCCGGAGCTGGTCATCCTCACGCGTTCCATCGAGGGAATGGCCTCGCGAATCAGACGGGCCATCTCCGTTTCGGCCGTCGTGGGCGCGCCGAAGCTGGTGCCCTTTCGGGCGGCGTCGCAGACGGCTGCAATCACATCCGGGTGGGCGTGTCCGAGAATCATCGGCCCCCAGGAGAGAACGTAGTCGATGTATTCTTTCCCGTCCAGATCATAGATTTTGCTGCCCGAGGCGCGGCTGACGAACACCGGGTCGCCGCCGACCGATTTCCAGGCGCGCACCGGCGAATTGACGCCGCCGGCAATCACACGGGCGGCCTCGGCAAAAGGATGGATGCTGTTCTTGCTCATCAGAAATACTCCGGAGAGGTTTTTTTGTATTCTTCCAGGCTTTCCAGCAGCAGAAAATCAGGGCATGAAATCAGCCGGGACATCTCCTGAAGCAGGGGAGAAATATCGCCGGACTTTGCGTGGAGCATGGTGAAAAGATTGAAGCGGCCGTCAAAAGAGGGCTGCCTCTCGTAGCAGTGGGAAATGTACGGCAGTCCGGCCAGCTTTCGGCCCGCGTCATCGATTTCTTCCGGCGGCACCGACCACAGGACCAGAACGTTTTTTCCGTATCCCGCCCTCTGGTGCCTCAAAATGGCCGTTACCTTGCGGATGATGCCCTGTCGGGAGAGGTTCCGAATCCAGACGATCAGTTCGTCGCCGGTCATTTGGCAGGCCCCGGCAATGTCCGTAAACGGCCTCGAAGAGAGAGGAATATCCGATTGAAGAATTTTTGCCGCCTTTATTTGTCCGGCGCTGAAGATGTTCATAATTTTTCTTTATCCTGCTTGCAGCGCAAAATCAAGCCGGGCGTTTGAAGAAAGATTTATCAGTCCGGATGCAAATATTTCTTGACAATCGTTTTATTGATCGCTAAAAGAGCTCTCAAATGACCGGCAGTCGTCAAAATCAAAGGGAAGGAGGTTAAAAAAATAGCATACTTGACGAACCCGGCCAATACATTCGTAAAAAATTAGGAGGAGGTTTTTCATGAAAAAGAGTTTAGTTTATTCCGTACTGGCCATCGCGTTGATCATTGTTTCCGCTCCTTTTGCTTTCGCGGCTCCCGAAGCGGCTCCGGCTGCAGCGGCGGGCGTTGACTACACCAAAGCCATCGTTCTGGGTTGCGCTCTTCTCGGCGCGGGTTTTGCAATTGGCTTCGGCGCAGTCGGTGCGGGTCTTGGCCTTGGTCAGGCTACCAGCGGCGCTTCCAATGCCGTGGGAAGAAATCCCGAAGCACAGGGCAAAGTTATGCTGACCATGATGGTCGGTATGGCCATGACCGAATCCGTCGCGATTTACGCGCTGGTTATTTCTCTGGTCATGCTGTTCGCCAACCCGATCGTGAAGATGATTGGTTTGGGCTAATCTGATTATCAGCTATTTTTAAAGGGGGAAGAAGCAAATAACAAAGGACTTCTTCCCCCTTTTTATGTTTCATCCGTTCCGACTCTGCCGCGCAGTTCTTTCTTTTGCGCCTGCCGCTTCTTTTCCCCCAGCATTTTTTCCTTTGCCCTTTGGCTTCTTTTCCTTTTTTGCCGCCGAATCTTTTCCGCCTTTTCCTTTTCGGCCGCCACGAAACCCTTTTGCATCTTTTCGATTTTATCGAGGAGCAGACGCCTCGCCAGATGGCGGTTCAGGCTCTGGGATCTTTCCCGCTGGCATTTCACGGTAAGACCGGTCGGAAGGTGGGTCAGTTGAACGCAGGTGGAGGTCTTGTTGACTTTCTGCCCTCCGGGGCCGGAGGAGCGGACGAAGGATTCTTCGATGTCGCGTTCGGAAACGCCAAGCGCCTGCATGCGCAGGGCAAGCATCTTTTCTTTTTCAGCGGAAACCGGCATGGGCGGCTCCTGAAAACTCAGGGGATGGAATAGATTTCGTCGCCGATCAGGTTGATCCAGTTTTCGGCGAGAATTTCCCGGGCTTCCTCCAGTTTATCGACGCCGATGATCACGATGGTTTCTTTCCCGATGCGGTTGATCGTCGTGTAGAGGTAGAGAATGTTGATGTCGCCTTTCGCCAGCGGCTTCAGGATGGCGTTGATGTGCCCCGCGTGCAGGGGGATTTCCGCGGCCAGCACCGGCGTCACTTCCACGTTGAAATTGAAGCTTTCCAAAAGCGCGGCGGCGCGGTCGGGGTCGTTGACCACCAGCCGGACGCGGCTGTCCTCCTCAATGCTGGCGGCGGAGACGGCGATCGTATTGATGTCTTCCGTGTGCAGAATATGCGTCATCCTGGCAAAAGAACCGGGAACGTTGCCCAGCAGAACGGAAATTTGTTTAACGGCCATACCTGTCCTTTACTTTTGTACGTATTCATAGCCGGCGGCAAAGGCCCGGCGGTTGATGTCCGCGAGCGCCTTTTTCCGGCTTCCCATGATCGTCTCCAGGGTTTTCAGATAAATTTCGGGCGGGACAATATCCGACTGCCGGACGAAGGCGCCCATCATCACGATGTTGGCGGCCCGGGAGTTGCCGAGCTCCTGGGCCATGTCGGTGCAGGGAATGTAAAATGTTGTGATGTCCTGACGGCTGGGGGACGCCTCGACGATCGAGGAATTGATCAGGATGCTTCCCCCGGCGGTAACGCGGTTTTGAAACGTAAACAGCGCGGGCTGATTCATCACCACCAGATAGTTCGGCTCCGACGCGACGGGAGAGGCGATTTCCTCATCGCTCACCGCCACGGTGCAGTTGGCCGTTCCGCCCCTCATTTCCGCGCCGTAGGCGGGCAGGTAGGTGACGTGGCACCCCTTGCTCATCGCGCTCTGGGCGAGGCTGGTGCCCATCATCATGACGCCCTGGCCGCCAAAGCCTGAAAAGATCGTTTTGATGATCATGGCCTGGCCTCCGCCGTTTTTCCGGTTTTCCCCGTCAGGTCTTTGTAAACCCCGGGAGGAAAGACTTTGCTCATGACCTCGTCAATGTATTTGCAGGAATCGACGGATGACAGCTTCCAGTTGGTCGGGCACAGGGAAAGCACTTCCACCAGGGAAAAACCAAGGCCGTCAAGCTGGCACTGGAAAGCTTTCCGAATGGCTTTTTTGGTTTTGTTGACGCCGGCCGGCGAGCTGACCGCGCATCGCTCCACGTAGGCGGCGCCGTCCAGCCTGGAAAAGATTTCGCTGACCTTGACCGGATAGCCGTCCACGGACTGTTTGCGGCCCGCGGGCGTCGTAGTGGAGCGCTGATTCAGCATCGTGGTCGGGGCCATCTGACCGCCGGTCATGCCGTACACCGCGTTGTTGATGAAGATGACGCTGAAGTTTTCTCCGCGGTTGGCGGCGTGAAAACTCTCGGCGATTCCGATGGCGGCAAGATCTCCGTCGCCCTGGTAGGAAAAAACAACCCGGTCGGGAAGGCAGCGCTTGATGGCCGTTGCCATGGCCGGACCGCGTCCGTGAAGCGCTTCAATCATATCCACGTCAAAGTAATTGTAGGCCAGCACGGCGCATCCGGCCGGCGGAACGCCGATCGTGATGCCCCGAATGCCCATTTCGTCGATCACTTCGGCGACCAGACGGTGGACGATGCTGTGCCCGCAGCCGGGACAGTAATGAAAAATATTTTCCTTCAGGCTCTCGGGATGTTTGAAAACAATCTTGGCCATGGTTGAATCAATCCTTTTGCTCATAGACCCTGGCGATGACGTTGGCCAGTTCCGCGGGCGTCGGCACGGCGCCGCCCGGTCGTCCGTGAAATTCGATGTCGGCGTAGCCCTGCAGCGCAAGACGGACGTCTTCCAGCATCTGGCCGGTGCTCATTTCAAACACCAGGAAATTTTTTACCGTTGCCGAAAGGGTGCGCAGTCTCATTTCCGGGAAAGGCCACAGAGTGATCGGGCGGAAAAGCCCGATCTTCATGTCGTGGCTTCGCAGCCTCTTGATGGCGCCCTTGGCGATGCGCGCCGCGGTTCCGTAAGCGACGATGACCAGTTTGGCGTCGTCAAGCCGGTGTTCTTCAAAGCGGGTTTCGTTTTCGGAGATCACTTCGTATTTGCGGGCCAGCTTCCAGTTGTGCGCTTCGCTGTCCACCGGGTCCAGAAGAAGGCCGCGGATGAATTTGCTTTTGCCGCCGCCCGCGCCGCGCAGCATGAATTTTTCAGGATACTGCCGGGGTTTGGGTTTCTTGAAGATCACAGGCTCCATCATCTGGCCCATCATGCCGTCGGCCAGAATCATGGCGGGCGTACGGTACTTGTCGGCCAGATCAAAGGCGTCCATGGTCAGGTCCGCCAGTTCCTGACCGCTTCCCGGCGCGAAAACGATGGTGCGGTAATCGCCGTGACCGCCGCCGCGCGTGGCCTGAAAATAATCGCCCTGCGACGGAAGGATGTTGCCCAGTCCGGGCCCGCCGCGCATGATATTCACGATGATTCCGGGAAGCTCCTGCGCCGCCATGGAAGAAATGCCTTCCTGCTTCAGGGAAATGCCGGGGCCGGAGGAGGAAGTCATCACCCGGACGCCCGCGGCCGAAGCGCCGGCGATCATGTTGATGGCGGCCACTTCGCTTTCGGACTGAATGAAGATGCCGCCTTCAGCGTTTCTCATGTGCTCGGCCATGTATTCGGTCAGTTCGTTCTGCGGCGTGATCGGATAGCCGGCATAAAAGCGGCAGCCCGCGCGGATCGCAGCTTCGCCGATCACATTGTTTCCGGACATCAGGACTTTATTCACGGTAAACCTCTATGGCGATTTCCGGGCACATGGTTGCGCAGATCGCGCAACCGTTGCATTCTTTGGTCTCATCCACGCACACGGGATGATAGCCCTGCGCGTTGTATTCATTGGACGGCATGATATGGTCTTTGGGGCAGAAATGCACGCAGAGCTGGCATTCCTTGCAAAGTTCTTTTTTGATCTGAATATAACCTTTCAAAACATATCCTTGAAACTGTTTTTGCCGGTGGATCGATTCCTTTCGGCGGATGCTATCTTGCGCATAATGTTCATAAAGTCAAGAAAATTTCCATGAAATCGCCCAAGGACCGGCTCTGGTGATGCCGGGCGCCGCCAGGGTGTGTTGGCGGCGAAACCCCGCGTGGAAAAGGCTCGCGCGCCTCAGATTTTGCCGATTTGAAAACCTTCCAGCCTGATGGCCACCGAGCGCTGCATCAGATCGATGGAAATGACGAAAAGCTCTTTTTCCAGATCGCTTCTGATCACCGTGCCCTCGATGCCGGCAAAGGGCCCATCCAGAATCCGCGCCGGTTCTCCCGCCTTTGGATACTGCAGGGAGAACATTTCCACTTTTCTCTCCACGATGCGCCGGATGGCGGCGATTTTTTCATCCGGCACCGCAATGGGCTCCGTGTTCAACTTTTTGCCCAGGATTCGGACGACGCCGAATGTCTTGAGAATGGTCAGCTTGGTTTCATTGTCCAGTTCGGCATTGACGAAAATATAGCCGGGAAACAGCGGCACCATAATCTTCTTTTTCCGGTCTTTTCGCTTGCTCCAGACCTCCATCTCCGGTAAAAACGTCATGAGCGATTTTTGAGAAAGTCCGGTGAAGGCTTTATATTCGTGGCGGCTTTTGGTGGAAACGGCATACCAGGGCATTGCAAACCCCTTTAAAGTCATTACTGTGAAAACAGAATCATGGCAAAGCTTTCAAGCGCACCTAAAGGTACGCACTACACAAACAATGTAGCACGGGTCTTCAGAACCGTGAATGACTATAGCATGTGTTTGTTTTTTGCAATGGAGAAATGATGAATGAGATTCGCCTCAACGGTCTGACGCTTGCGCTGGATGAAAAAGAGGAAAGCCTGAAGGAAAAGACGGCCCGCGCGCTGGGTACGGCGGCTGCCGACATTGCTTCCTGCCGTGTTGTCAAAAAAGCTCTGGATGCCAGGCGCAGCAAGCCTCCTCGTTTTGTGTATGCGCTCCATGTTTCTCTCCAGCCAAACGTCATCTTGCCTGACGTTCTGCCGGAAGGTCTTCAGATTCAGAAGTGGGAAGGGGGACCGGATGGTTGTTCCGTGGTCCGTGAAACAAAGGAGACAACATCCTGCGTTTCAGCACAGCCGGAAAGTGCATCGCTGCTTCACGACGGCGGCCAGTTCGTAAAAGCGTCGAAAGGGGAAATGCAACCCGTGGTCGTGGTCGGCAGCGGGCCGGCGGGGCTTTTTGCCGCCTACAGGCTTTCCCTCGCGGCCATTCCCGTAATCCTTCTGGAAAGAGGACGGCCCATCGAACAGAGGGCGGCGGACGTGAGGCTTTTCTGGGAGCAGGGCATTCTCCATCCGGAAAGCAATGTTTTGTTCGGCGAGGGCGGCGCGGGAACTTTTTCCGACGGAAAACTGACCAGCCGGTCCAAAAATCCCGCCGCGGGATGGGTCAAAAAAGTGCTGGTGGAAATGGGTGCTCCGAAGGGAATTCTAACGGACGCCAAGCCGCATATCGGAACGGATCGGCTCCGTCTTGTGATTCTGCGCTTGAGGCAAAAACTTATAGAGCTGGGGTGCGACATTCGCTTTGAAAACCGGGTGACGGATATTGTGATCCGCGACGGCAAAATCGCGGCGGTGGCAATCAACGACCGGCAGGAAATCGAAACGGATTGTGTGATTCTCGCCATCGGACAGAGCGCGGACGACACCTACCGTCTTTTGCAAGAGCGGGGCGTCAGCATGGAGCCGAAGCCTTTCGCGATGGGGCTGCGCGTCGAACATCCGCAGGACCTGATCAACTCTATTCAATACGGCAGGTGGGCCGGTCATCCCCAACTGCCGCCGGCGGAATATTTTGTGACCGCCGCCGTGGAAGAACAAAACCGCTCCGTTTACACGTTTTGCATGTGTCCGGGAGGGCAGGTGATCGGCTGCAGCGCGTTTCCGGGCCGCGTGATCACCAACGGCATGAGCAACGCCGCCCGAAGCGGCGCCTTTGCCAACAGCGCGGTCGTCGTCAACGTGCGCACGGACGATTTTGCCCGGGCGGAAGGCCCGCTTTCCGGCCTTGCTTTTCGTGATGAATGGGAGCGGAAGGCCTTTGAGGCGGGCGGCGGCCGTTACGAAGCGCCGGCGCAAAAGCTTGTCGAATTTATGGAAGGGAAATTTTCCGGTTCGGTGGGCCAAACCAGTTTCATGCCCGGCGCCAAGGCCGCGCGTCTCTCCGATGTGCTTCCCGATTTTGTCGCAGGCGCACTGCGGGAAGGGCTTCGGCGGATCAACCAGAAAATGCCGGGCTTTATTTCGCCTGCGGCGCATCTGATCGGCGTGGAAACCCGAACCTCGGCGCCCGTGCGCATGCGACGAGGCAGGGACGGTCAGAGTGAAAACGTTCGGGGACTTTATCCCTGCGGGGAAGGATCGGGATACGCGGGAGGGATTATCAGTTCGGCGCTCGACGGCCTCAAGGCCGCCCAAAGCGCGGCCGCGGCTATAATCGGGCGTCCATGATCACATCCGGGCCTTTTTTCGAAAGAACGCGAACGGACAGGATTTTCGCGTCTGTGAGCTCCCGAATGTTCAGATCGCCTACGGCTTCAATGCCTTTGCCGAGAATCTTGGGCGCTGTAACAACGACCAGTCGATTGACCAGGCCCTGCCCCAGCGCGGAGGTGATGACCGCGGCGCCACCCTCAATCAGTACCGATGATGTGTTTTCGCGGGCCAGTTTTTGAAACAATTTCTTCAAATCAACATGTTTTTCCCGGTCGGGCGCAACCGTCATCAGACGGGCGCCGGCTTCTGAAAGCTTTCTGTAGCGGGGATCGGAAGGTTTTTGGGTCGTCGCGATCAGGGTAGGGGTTTCGGACAGATTGCGCATCACATTCGCATCAGCCGGCGTGGCCAGATTGGAATCCACGATCACCCTCAGGGGGTTGCGACCCCGGACCAGACGGACCGTCAGCGTCGGGTTGTCCCGAAGCACGGTTCCGATTCCAACTAAAATGGCGTCGTGCTCCGCGCGCAGGCGGTGGGCGTATTTCAGGGAAGCGGGAGAGCTGATCCACTGGGATTTCCCCGTTGCGGTGGCGATGCGCCCGTCCAGCGTCTGGGCGTATTTGACCGTGATAAAGGGCAGCCCCGTTTCCATAAAATGAAAGAAGACTTCATTGAGACTTCGGCTTTCAGCCTCCAGCACGCCCCGGGTGACTTTGATTTCCGCGTTTTCCAGGCAGGCGATGCCCCGGCAGGAAACCAGGGGATTGGAGTCGGCGGCGGCAATCACGACGCGCCTGATTTTGTGGCGGATGATGAGGTCGGTACAGGGGGGCGTCTTGCCGGAATGGCAGCAGGGCTCCAGCGTCACATAAAGCGTCGATCCGGCAACCTTTCCCTTCGCGTCCGCTATCGCGTTCACTTCCGCGTGATTTTGCCCGCAGCACTGATGGTATCCCCGACCGATGATTTGGCCGTTTTTGACGATCACGGCGCCCACCATCGGATTGGGGCTTGCATAGCACCGGCCTTTCGCGGCCAGTTTGATCGCCAGCTTCATGTATTCTTCGTCGTTCATGAAAATGCCATTACCTCAATGAAACAATCAAAGCAAAGAAATTCTGATGGCATGTATGTGTTAGAAATGTCTTGACATAAGTATCAATATTGATACTATCTTCAGCATGGCTAAAGTAGAAGATATCATTGCGCAGATGAGAAACAATCCCGCGAATGTTCGGTTTGCCGATTTGAGCAATGTTTGCAATAAATATTTTGGCGCGCCGCGACATCAGGATGGAAGTCACCATATATATAAAACGCCATGGAAAGGCAATCCGCGCATAAATATTCAAAATCAGAAAGGAAAGGCTAAAGCATATCAGGTAAAGCAGGTGCTTTTGGCCATTGAGCTAATGGAGGTTGAACATGCCACTGAAGAATGATCGTTATACCTATCGGGTAACCTGGTCGGAAGAGGATCAGGAATATGCTGGTTTGTGCACTGAATTTCCCAGCCTGAGCTGGATGGATAAGACACCGGAAGAGGCGTTGAAAGGTATTCGCAAGATTGTCCAGGGTGTTATCGAGGATATGAAAAAAACGGGTGAAGAAATACCCGAACCCATCGTTAGTAAGAAATTCAGCGGTAAATTTATGGTGCGGGTTCCCCCTGAGGTTCATCGAAATCTGGCCATTGAGTCATCGGAATCAGGCATCAGCCTGAACCGTCTTGTCGGCGCGAAGTTAAGCCGATAAAATCACGCAAGCTGTCATTCCGCGATCAGGCAGTGTCGCAATGGCGGGAAACAGAATAAAAGTCGTCATACCGGCGTAGGCCGGTATCCAGAAAATTATAGAAAATACTGGATTCCGGATCAAGCCCGCAATGACGGCAAAAGGTATTATTTATGATTATTTTTGATGTTTTTGCCTTCATCTTCGGCGCGGCGATCGGCAGCTTTCTTAACGTCTGCATTTTCCGCATTCCGGCGGAAGCCTCCATTGTGAAGCCTGCTTCCCGCTGTCCTTCCTGCGGACATCCGATTCGTTTTCACGACAACATTCCGATTGTCAGCTTCCTGATTTTGCGCGCCAGATGCCGAGACTGCGGGGCCAAAATCTCCTGGCGCTATCCGCTGGTCGAAATGATCACAGGCCTGCTGGCGTTGCTGCTTTTTCTCAAATACGGTCCAACCCTTGTTTTTCTATCTTTTTTCATTTTTACAGCCGTTCTCATCGTCATCACCTTCATCGATCTGGATCATCAGATCATTCCCGATATTTTGTCTCTGCCCGGCATCCCGGTCTTTTTTCTGGCCGCCGTTTTTATCGTCGGCCTGCCCTGGCTGGAGGCTTTGATCGGATTGCTCATCGGAGGCGGCGTCCTTCTGGCCATTGCCTTCGTTTATGAATGCATCACCAAACGGGAAGGCATGGGCGGCGGCGACATCAAGCTGCTGGCGATGATCGGCGGTTTTCTGGGGTGGAAATCACTGATCTTCGTTTTGCTGTTCAGCTCTCTGACAGGCGCGGTCGTGGGAATTGCGGCCATGATCATCAAAAAGCAGGACACCAAATACGCCATTCCCTTCGGGCCTTTTCTGTCGGCGGCGGCCGTCGCCTGGATTTTCTGGGGAGACGCGTTTATAAGGTTTTTGATTTTCAGGCAGTAAAAGCGGTGAAAAGCGCCGCCCGTGCCTGCAAAAAACCGGTGGAATCTCGAATCTTCAAGCCGGAAAACATTGACAACGGGCTTTTAAGAACGTAATATACCGCTACAATAATAATATTGATGCTTTGCCGGATAAGGAATGTAGATCTGGCATATCATTTGCTGTTCATTAAACGGGTGAAAAGATGAAATCGGCAAGCAAAAGACGGCAGAATGGTTTCACTTTATTGGAGTTGATGGTTGTTATCGCCATTATCGGCATTCTGATCGGCATTGCCGCACCCAATTTCATGGACTATTTAAGGTCGCGGCGGTTAAGCGGTGCAACCATGCAGGTGTTTGTGGATTTGATGAATGCCAGGCAACAGGCTGTTACGCAAAACAAGCGAGTCTGGCTGAGAATAGAAAACAGCCATCAATACAAAATAATAACCGATGAGAATAATAACGGTACCGTAGATAATGGAGAAAGCTTCATCACAAGAGATTTGCATCCGGATTTCGCAGATGTTACGTTTACAACCGCGGCGGAAACTAAAATTTCTTTCCTTCCCAGCGGTACATCGAGCGATGGCTCTCTTGCCCTGAATGGAGCGACGGGTTCAAAAAGCATATCGGTCAGTACAGCAGGTAGGGTCAAGATCAATTAATGAGCGGATTGGAGAACATGAAACACAATCTCAGAAATCTTGATTGTCGTAAGGGATTTACTCTTCTGGAAGTCCTGATTGCCATGTTTATCCTGACGGTTGCGATTCTGGCCCTGGTTTCCGTTACGGTTACCGTGATTAAAGGGAACGCCTCCAACAAAATGGTCACAACAGCCACCACGCTGGCGAAAGATCAGTTGGAGACCTTAAAAAACACCAGCCTGAACAATGATGCAGGCTTCGGCAGTATTACGTCAACCAGTTGGGTGGCTGTTACCAACTTTCCGGAATATGAAAGACGATGGACGGTCACGCCGATGCCGACAGGCGACAATACTGTCTGCACCGGCTTACGCTCCCCTTACACATGCTGCACAGGAAGCGCTGCTGGGAACTGTCCGGATAAAAAGAAGGTCACGATGGAAGTCCGTTGGCAACGCCAGGGTAGCTGGCGTTCTGTGTCTTTAGATACGATTATTACGAAGAAATAGCAAAAGAACGAAAAGGTCTTAATGAACAACAAGCTGTTTTTGCCCAAAGGTTTTACACTGATCGAGTTAATGATTGCGATGGCCGTGGGGCTCGTATTGCTGGCGGCCGTCTATTCCGTGTTTCTGGTTCAGAATAAGGAACTCAGAAATCAGGAGCAGATTACCGAAATGCAGCAAAATGCCCGCATGGCCATGGAAATGATGTCCAGGGACCTGATGATGGCCGGCTATGGTCCAAGTACACTGACAAGGTGCACGGGCACAACACCCACAACGAAACCCGCATCATCCCCTTATTCCTGCCTGGGCATCGTCGTTGCAAATATCAATTTTGTTAGTTTGTCGGCGGACCTCAATGGCAATGGAGTTTTGACGGATGCAGGCGAAAACCTTACCTACGACCGTTATGAGTCTCCCACCGGCTCTGGGAACTATGCATTGGGCAGGACAAGCAACGGAACAAAAAACCCGGTTGTCGATAATGTATCAGCCCTTACTTTTACCTATTACAAGGCTGATGGAACAGTGACCGACGATCTGTCATTGATTCGAAACATTAAAATCAGCATTACCACCAGGACGGCAAACGTGGATCCAAGCACAGGTAATTATCGAGAATTTACGCTGACATCCACTGTAACACCCCGAAATCTGATGCTTTCCGGTTTTTGAATGAGCAGTTGAATCAAGGGGATCGAGAACAGCACATGTATCCTGTTGAATGTTTCAAACGGAGTATATAAGAGGTGATTTATGAAGTTTTCACGCTTGCTGAAAACGGCACGAAATGAAAAAGGCATGGTTCTGGCCATTGCTATTATACTTCTATCCGTATTGGTTGTGGTCGGATTTACCGCGGCCATTCTGACGTCAACCGATTCGAAAATCAGCTCCAATTACAGAGAGAATCAGAGGGCTTTATATAATGCCGAAGCGGGTGTGGAAACAGTTTTGGCTTACCTGCGCTCTACGACTGTAACCTATCCCACGTCCAACGCCGATGCAGCAGTCATTAACGCCAATACAACTTGTTCGTCCGGTTCATGTACACAAATTACCGTTGCCCCCCCGTCGGGGTTTACCTCCGCCAATTTTTTCGGTCACACCTCAGGAAACAATACTGTCAATATTTACGGCAAAGACGTGACTAATAAACTTTATGTGTTCCGCATGACCGGCACGGGGAATAATAGTGCCTCAAAAACAATAGAGGTCTATGTAACAACAAAATTTCAACTCAATGAGGGTGTGGATGGGGCACTTTCCATGTTAGGCAGCAATCCTACGCTGGATGGTAATGGCAACGGCGCTATCGACGGTAATGATCATTCTTTGCCACCCACCAACTGTTCGGGCTCCAGTTGCCATACGGCAGCAGACGGCCCAGGGACGGACAAGCCCGGTCTGTTTTCTACTCACTCCGTTACAAAACTAGATGGTGGTATCGATATAACTGGAAATCCGGCAGAAGTTCTCAATACGAGTGCGGATGCCGCGACGAAAGACGTTAAATGGACGGCATTTGCAAATGATATCGTTAATTCAGGGGCATACGATTCTACCTTTAGCTCCGATCGAAATGCTCCCAAGATTACCGTATTAACAAGTTACTTGAAATTGAGCGGCAATGTTCACTATTATGGCATAATAGTCGTCAGCGGCGTTGACGTCGAAATAGAAACAGTTGGCACTTTTACTTTCGAGGGGCTTATAATTTTGGCGAATGGAGCCACTTTGACGACGAAAGGCACTGCGAATACATACGGTTCCGTCATTACCTGCAGTCATAGTGAATTGACGGTAACGATGTCAGGTACGCCTACCTTTATGTACAGCTCTGAAGCTATTTCAAATCTCGGTAAAATTAATGCGCCGCACGCCGCTCGTAAAACAGCATGGCGGGATGTTTCCTAAAGGTTTGTGTGGGATTGGTTTTCAATTATCCCAATCAGTGGGCAGTTTGCCGTTATTCTTCTCTTTCAGTTCGTTGGTTAGATCTCGTTTTTTAATAGCGATCTTTTGTCTTTCTTCCACTGCCTTGGCTTCTGCAGCCGTATCCTTGTTTTTGATGGCTTCTCTAAGACTTCTCCGGGCTTCATCCGCTTCCGCTTTGAGTTCGTTCATTTTATCTTTATAAGCGCTCACATCAACTTTTTCTTTTATGGTGTTTGCGCCGGGAATTTTTTTTCCATTAAAATCTGGACCAGTTTTGTTTGCAATGGTTTCCCCCTGTGGTTGTGTGACTGCCATTTGGGTGGCACGTTTGGGTTGAATTAAATCAGATTCATCATCAAACTTCGATTTTTCAATCGCTTTAACCGTATTCTTTTCAATCCCCATCGTTCCGCCGCTGACAAAAAAACAAATCATTTTATTATCTTCCACCCAGTATTGGGGGGTGACAAACCGGCCGCCGCTTTTCAGATGAATGACATAGGCGGCGTGGCTCCATATCGGGCAAACAAAAAATGAAATCAGCATCAACACCATTATCTTTGTTTTCATTTTTTGGCCTCCTTTTTCTGATTTTAGGTATCATAAAAAAGACAACCGGCAAAGTCAAACAATTCCTTTGAACAAGACAATTTGAGAATGTTGGATCTGAGAATATTCAATTGACACGCGGGGCCTTTTTCCATATGATTTTTTTACAAAAAACGCGACATCATTCTTGCGAAGGAACAGCATTTTGTGAATTCGGAAAAAAGCGGCAGCGCCACACTTGAGACTCAAAAGCCCCTTTCCCTAAGAGGAGTGTTTTTTGTTGGCCTGGCCTATGTCGCGCTGGGGGCCGTCGGCCTCACGCTGGCCATTCCGCCCGGCTACGCAAGCCCCGTGTTTCCCGCCGCGGGACTCGCGTTGGCCTGCGCGCTTCTGTTCGGTTTTCGCGTGCTGCCGGCCATCTGGCTGGCTTCGTTTTTCCTGAATTTATCACATGCCTGGCTCAACGGTTCGCTCGCTTCGACGACCGTGGCCGTGGCGATGGTAATCGCCATAGGCGCGACCACGCAGGCCTGGGTCGGATCTTTGATGATCCGGCGCCTGATGGGTGAAACCTGGCGAGGTCTGCAAAGCGAACAGAATTTGTTTCGTTTTTTTCTGTGGGGGTCGCTTGCGGCCTGCATCGTTTCGGCTTCGATCAGCGTGGCCGGCCTTGGTTTGTTCGGTGTCATTGAATCTTCCGAAGGATTCTTCACCTGGTGGAACTGGTATCTTGGCGATGCCCTGGGTGTGATGGTTTTTGCGCCGCTTACCTTTTGTTTTCTCAACTGGTCGGATGAACTCTGGGTAGAAAGGCGCCGTCAGATCGTCGTTCCGATGCTGCTGATTCTGGGCCTGGTGTGGCTGGCCTTTTACGGCACTGCCCGCTGGGAAAAGCAGTCCATGGACAGCGAGATCGAGGCGGACGGTGTATCCATTGCCGGTCGTATTCAGGACCGTATGATTGCGCACCGGGAAGTCCTTTCCTCCGTCAACCATTTCATCGAAGCGATGCCGGAATTCACTTTCCTTCAGTTTCGGAAATTTACGCGGATCACGATTCAGGACAATCCCGACATTTCCGCGATCAGCTTCAACGACTGGGTTCTCCATGAAGAGCGGGCGGATTACGAACACAGAATGAGCGGCCTGTCGCCGCTGGGGTCTTACCGGATTACCGAAAGGGACGGGCAGCAGCGTCTGGTGCCGGCCGCCGAAAGGCCGGAATACGTGCCGGTCCGCTATATCGTTCCTCTGAACGAAAACCGGCCGGCGGTGGGATTTGATATTTATTCTGAGCCCATGCGCCGCGATGCGATCGAACGCGCCCGAAGAACCAATGCGATGGCTGTGACGGCACCCCTCCATCTGGTGCAGGACCATGATAAGCGCGTAGGCCTTCTGGAACTGCTTCCGGTATTTGCGGAAAAGGAAGAAACCGGACCGCAAAAGGAACGTCTGCTGGGCTTTGTAGCGGCGGTTGTGAGGGTCGATGAAATGATCAGTATCGCAACCCGGGGAAAAATCCCTTCGGATCTGGTTTTTCAGGTAACCGATACCGGGGCGTCCGAAGGACGGAATTTGATTTACCGTTCGAAGACGCCGGATTCCGGCGCCGTTGCGCAAAACCAGGCGCCTCAGTGGAGAACCCTGCTGTCCATGGGCGAC
Organism: Smithellaceae bacterium; assembly: GCA_028693285.1. Lineage (GTDB taxonomy): Bacteria > Desulfobacterota > Syntrophia > Syntrophales > Smithellaceae > UBA8904. Next base: position 922 of record JAQUVQ010000036.1, on the reverse strand, counting down.
CGAAGCTGGGATCTGTCGATTTACATTACAAAAAAATATCTGCAGGAGCACCGGCCCTGGATGGCCTGGGTCGTGGGTATCATGGGGCTGATTTTTTCATCGCTTCTCCAAATGCTGCTTCTGGGAATGACCGGGCAGGCCCAGGTGATCCGGCAAAAGAATCAAGAAAATCAGAACCTGGCCAACTCCCTGGAAACCCGGGTGGAGGAACGGACGGCGCAGCTCTCAGAGGCCAATCAGCGGCTGACCCGCGAGATTGCCGAGCGCATGGCGACACAAGAGGCTCTGACGAAAAGCGAGGAGCAGTTCAGAACCCTGGTATCGAATATTCCCGGCGTCACCTACCGGTGCATGAATGATGCAAACTGGACGATGATCTATATGAGTTCAGGCGTCGATTCGGTAACGGGTTATCCGGCATCCGATTTCGTCGGCAATGCCGTTCGCTCGTTTGAAAGCATTATTCACCGGGACGATACCGGTGCGGTGGAGAAGGCTATTGCAGATGCGATCAAGCTGGATAAGCCCTGGGAAATCGAGTACCGGGTTCGGCACCGGGACGGAAACGAGCGCTGGGTGTATGAAAAAGGCCGCGGCGTCACCGGCGAGGACGGGGCCCTGCGGTATCTGGACGGTTTTATTTTCGATATATCGGAGAGAAAACAGACGGAGAAGGATTTGCACCGGTTGCATGAAGCGATGGAGCGGCAGGCCGTTCTGGCCCGCAGACTGGCCGAACAGGCCCAGCAGGCCAGCAAAGCGAAGTCGGAATTTCTGGCCAGCATGAGCCATGAAATCCGGACGCCGATGAACGCCATCATCGGCATGGCGGAAATGCTGCAGGAGAGCCCGCTCAACGAAGAGCAGGCCCAATACGTTCGGGTCTTCAAGGCGGCGGGGGAAAACCTTCTCAACATCATCA
>JAQUVQ010000035.1 GCA_028693285.1 Smithellaceae bacterium | reverse complement strand
GCGAGTCGGCCAGGTCCTGGTAATCGTCCGACGCGATGGGATAAATCGACGCGAAGACCACGGGCTTGACTTCCTTGAAGCCCGGCAGCGGCTGCGGGCAGGGCCTTTCCTGATGCGTGATGGTGTCGCCCGTGCGAACGTCGGAGACGGTCTTGACGCCGGCGATGATGTAGCCCACCTCGCCGGCGGACAGTTTCTCTCGTTTGGCGCGCTGAAGAAGGAAATGCCCGACTTCCTCCACCTTGTAGGTTGAGTTGTTGTACATGAAGCGGATGATGTCGCCGGCTTTGACGCCGCCTTCAAAAACGCGGCAGTGAATGATGGTTCCCCGGTAGGGGTCGTATTTCGCGTCGAAGATGAGCGCCGCGAGCGGATTATCCCCGCTGCCCGTGGGCGGTGGAATGCGTTCCACGACCGCTTCCAGGATTTCCTCGATGCCGGTGCCTTCCTTGGCGGAAGCCTTGATGTGCGTGTCCGGGTCCAGCCCCAGTTCGGAGTCGATTTCTTCCAGAACGCGCTCGACGTCGGCCGACGGCAGGTCGATTTTGTTGATGATGGGAATGATCTCCAGATTGTGCTCCATGGCCAGATAAAGATTGGCGAGTGTCTGGGCCTGGACGCCCTGGGCCGCGTCGATCAGAAGCAGCACGCCTTCGCAGGAGGCCAGCGACCGCGAGACTTCGTAGGAAAAATCAACATGGCCCGGCGTGTCGATCAGATTCAGGATGTACGACTGGCCGTTGCGGGCAAGGTAGGGCAGGGAGATGGCGTTGCTTTTGATGGTGATGCCGCGTTCGCGTTCGATGTCCATATTGTCGAGAAGCTGATCCTGAAAATTCCTCTCGTTGCACACGCCGGTGTGCTGGATCAGACGGTCGGCCAGCGTGGATTTGCCGTGGTCGATATGGGCGATGATGCTGAAGTTTCTGATATTTTCCATACGGGTTTAAAAAAAGCCCTCCAAAGCTTCTGGGGGGCTTTTTATCCTAAAATCTTTCCGGATGCAATTATCCGAGTTTCTTCATCAGGTCTTCGGAAACTTCCTTGACGCCGGCGCGGCCGTCCACAATGATCACTTTGGTTCTCTCCTTGAAATAGTTGACGGCGGCAAGCGTTCCGGTTTTCGTATCGTAGTAGATGCCGTGGCGCTTGTCGATGGCGGCGGCGTCCTGATCGTCGGCGCGGGTGGCAAGCTCCTCGCAGCCGCACACGCGGCAGACCGTCTTGCCGTCTTTCTCCGCCGGTTTGATGGCGTCGATGTAGATGTTGTTGGGGTGATTGTTGTCCGTTTTGCAGAGCCTTCGGCCCATGATGCGCTTCTTGGCGGTTTCGCGGTCCAGATCGATTTCAATCACGATGTCCAGTTTGATGTTTTCCTTCTGCAGGGCGGCCCAGAGCGCTTCCGCCTGCGCCAGGTTGCGGGGGAACCCGTCCAGGAGCCAGCCGGTTTTGGCGTCGTCTTCTTTCAGGCGATCCAGAATCATGGGGATGGTAATATCGTCGGGAACCAGTTCGCCGCGGTCGATAAACGCCTTGGCCTTTTCTCCCAGCGGAGTTTTTTTGGAGATGTTCTGGCGGAAGATCACGCCGGTTTCAATGTGGGGAACTCCGAATTTCTTCTGCACAATCGCGCCCTGCGTGCCTTTGCCGCTGCCGTTGGGTCCAAATATTAAAATGTTCACTGTTGCATACTCCTTTCATAAAAATAGATTGAACCAGCCGCCTTATAATGTATTGTCCCTTTTTTCGCAACTTTAAAGATTGACCGGCGGTTTGGGCTTAAGATTTTGATTTTTTATGCGGTTTTATTTTGGCGCGGTTTCCCGGGCAGGCGGTTTGGAATCGGGCTTGCTGCGCTTGCCGGGACTCAGTTCATTCATGGCGGCGGCAATGGCGGCGGCTTTCGGCGTTCCCGCCGGTGTCAATTCCTGCGCTTTGCGGAAATGGAAAAGCGCGCTTTGGGTTTTATTCTCTTTTTTGAAATACAAACCGAAGTAATAGTGAGAATCGGCCATTTGATTGAGCCGGCCGTAGGACATGGCGATATGGTAGTTGATGTCCTCGCCTTCAATGGTTTGATGCTGCAGCTTCAAAAAATAATTCAGGGCGCCGGCGTAGTCGCCCTCGGCAAAATACGCCTTGCCCAGGGCCAGTGTCGTTTGATCGTTTTCCGGATTGATCGCGGACGCTTTTTGCAGATAGAAGCGGGCCTGCCGGGCATCGCCCGCCTTCAAATATATCAGGCCGGCGCTTTTCAGGACATCCTCGTCACGCGGCGCGAGCGACAGGGCTTTTTTCAGGTTTTCCAGCGCTTCGCCGGTGTGTCCGAGCTGGTCTTCCGTGACGGCCAGCGCATATAGCAGGTCCACGTTCCGGGGGTCTTTTGCCAGCGATTCGGTCAATTGGCCGCGCCTTTTTTTCAGGTCGCCCGCATCCGGCGTAATCAAGGCCTGCATGCGCACGATGTTCCCGACGATATTGGCCGATCCGCCGCTCCGGCGATACTCGGTTTGCAGCAGACTTTCCAGGTAAAAGATGCGGTCATCCGTGCCCGGGTGCGTCAGGAAATAGGAGGGGATGGTTTTGGATAAAAATTCATACTGCTTCATGATTTTGAGGAATTCCACCATCGCCGCGGGATAGTAGCCGGCTTGCGCCAGATAGCCGATGCCCAGCCGGTCCGCCTCTTCTTCATGCTCCCGTTGATATTTGAGGCTCAGCGTTGCCGCGCCCGCGACCGAAAACATCGCCGCCGCCGCGGCGGCGTCTCCGCCCCCGCCCAAGAGCGCGCCGGCGATGATTCCGGCCAGCATGGCGATGTTGAGCTTCTTGTTTTTCTCAATGATGCTGGCGACGTGCCGCGAATTCGCGTGCGCGATTTCATGGGCCATGACGCCCGCAAGCTGCGCCTCAGTCTCCACGACGCTGATCAGTCCCTTGTTGATGTAAACATAGCCGCCTGGGGTGGCGAAGGCGTTGATGGCCGAACTGTTGAAGACGGTGAACGTGTAGGGAAACGATGCCTTGTTGCTGTGGGCCAGAATCCGGCCGCCGATTTCCGACACGTAGGCGTTGAGCTTTTTGTCATGCGAAAGATAGTTTTCCTGGTCCAGCTTTTCATAAATTTCTTTGCCCACTTTTTTTTCGTCATCAATGGTGAACGCGGACCAGGCGTTCCGGATTCCAGAAAGCATCAGAACCAGGACCAGCAAATAAAAATATTGATTTTGAGCTAATTTGCGCATAGGCCATCGGACAACCGTTTTTTGTGGGAAGAATCCTACCCGCTTTGTTCGCAATAGGCAAGCTTTCCTTGCGGGGACGGGCGCGGGCGGGGAAAAGGAGTAAATGAAATGACGAAGAAAGTGATTACGATTGACGGGCCGGCGGGAGCGGGGAAAAGCACGGTGAGCAAAGCGCTGGCCGACCGGCTTAAGTATCTGTATCTGGATACGGGGGCGCTGTACCGGGCGCTGGCCTTCAAGGCGCTCAAAAAAAACATTGATGTGAATCACCCCGGCGAGCTGGCCGGATTGTGTTCGGTCACCGATGTCGTCCTGAAAAATATCAACGGCAAAATGACGGTTTGGGTGGACGGCGAGGACGTGGGCGAAAAAATCCGCGCGGAGGAAGTCGGCCTTGCCGCCTCGACTATTTCCGCTTATGCGGTTGTCCGCGAAAAACTGCTTTCCCTGCAGCGGGAAGCAGGCGCGGACGGAGGCATTGTGGCGGAAGGAAGAGACATGGGATCGGTGGTTTTCCCGGACGCGGATTTCAAGTTTTATCTGGACGCCGATCTGGAGGAAAGGATTCGAAGGCGATGCGGCGAACTGGCCTGCAGAACCGGCGGGGCGGAACCATCTTCCGTGTCCAGGGACATGCGGGCCAGAGACGAACAGGATACCAACAGAAAAATCGCGCCGTTAGCCGCGGCCCCGGACGCCGTCATCATTGACTCGACGTCTTTGACGATTCCCCAGGTCGTCGAAAAAATTCTTGAGCATCTGTCCGGCGCCTCCGTTTCGGGAAAGCCGTAAACGGGGAAGCTTTGCCGCCTGATTTATCTTGATATTTGATTTTCAGTATGTTAGGCAACTTAGATTGAAAAAGTCTTAAAAAAATTAGGGGGTATCAGGTTAATGGTTAACAATAACAACACAAACTCAACAAGTGAAAAGGAGGTTAAGACGGACTCTTCCGTTTCCGGCGCAATGAACCAGTCCACGCAGTCCAGGGAAGAGGATCTGGGCTTTAAGGAGCTCTACGAGCAGAGCCTGAATCAACTGCAATACGGCGACATCGCCTGCGGCAAGGTTGTGCAGATCACCGCGGACACGGTGATGGTGGATGTCGGCTGGAAGACGGAAGGGTTTATCCCCATCAGGGAACTGAAAGACGCCCAGGGAAACGTAACGGTTTCCGTCGGCGACGACATAGAAGTGTTTATCGACAAGAGGGACTCCGAAGGAAATCTGGTTCTGTCCCGGGAGAAGGCGGCCAAGCTGAAAGTCTGGGATGAAATCAAAACGGTCAGCGAAAACAATCAGCGAATCAAGGGGACCGTCGTGCAGAAGGTCAAGGGCGGGCTTTCCGTTGATATCGGCATCATCGCGTTTCTGCCCGGTTCGCAAATCGATATCCGTCCGGTCAAGGACCTGGACCAGTTTGTCGGCCAGGCGCTGGAGTTCAACATCCTGAAGTATGACCGCAAGCGCAACAACGTCGTTCTTTCCCGAAGGGCGATTGTGGCCGCCGAGCGGGAAGAGGAAAAGAAAGTCACGCTGGACAACCTTGCCGAGGGCGGCATTGTCGAGGGCGTCATTAAAAACATCACGGACTACGGAATTTTCATCGACCTGGGCGGCATCGACGGCCTGCTCCATGTGACGGATATCTCCTGGGGGAGAATCGCCAAGCCTGCGGACCTTTTCCAGAAGGGCCAGAAGATTACGGTGAAGGTTCTTTCCTTTGACCGCGAGAAGGAAAGGGTTTCCCTGGGTCTCAAGCAGCTTCATGAAAACCCCTGGGAGAATATTTCCGAAAAGTATCCGGTGGGCGTCCTGGTGCAGGGCAAGGTGGTCAACCTGACGGACTACGGCGTGTTTATCGAGCTGGAGCCCGGCGTGGAAGGACTGGTCCACATTTCGGAAATGTACTGGACGCGGGAAATCAAGCATCCGTCCAAAGTCATGAACGTCGGGGACGTCGTGAACGTGGTGGTGCTGGAAGTCAACCCGGAGGCGAAGAGAGTTTCCCTCAGCCTGAAGCAGACGACGGCCAATCCCTGGGAGAAGCTGAAAGAAAAATACCCGGTCGGAACGATGGTGAAGGGTCAGGTGCGCAATATCACGAATTTCGGCGTGTTTGTCGGCATCGAGGACGGCATCGACGGCCTGGTCCACGTGTCGGATATTTCCTGGAAGCACCGGGTCACCCATCCCTCCGAATATTTCAAGAAGGGCCAGGAGGTTGAAGCGGTCGTCCTGAATATCGACGTGGACAACGAGAAATTCTCCCTGGGCATCAAGCAGATTGAAAAGAACCCCTGGGAGGAGCTTCCCAGGAAATATGCGCCCGGCAGCGTGGTGACGGGCAAAATCACCAACTTTACCGACTTCGGGATTTTTGTGGAAATCGAAGACGGCATCGAGGGGCTGGTGCATATTTCCGAAATCAGCCAGAAGCGGGTGAAATCGTCGGCGGAATTGTACAACGTCGGCGACAGGGTGTCCGCGGTGGTCAAGAGCATCGACATCAAGACCAAGAAAATCCGGCTGAGCATCAAGGACATGGAAGCGCCGGCGCCGACGCCTTCGTCCAATCCGTACCTGAACAACCGTGAAAATGTCGGATCAACGCTGGCACAGGCCCTGGCCGACGTAAAAATCGGCGGCCAGTCGAAGGAATAAATGCATGAGAAAACATCCCGTCGTTCTGGGGTTCGTTTTGCTGATTGCGCTGGGAGCGGTCGTGTACTTCATGTCGTACCGGGCGGGGGTTCAGTCCGGCGGCGGCATGAAGGGTTTCTCGATGAACGATAAAATCGGCGTGGTGCCCGTGGAAGGCGTCATTGCGGATTCGCTCGAAATCGCCGAAAACCTGGAAGCGTTTGGAAACGACAGTTCGATTGTCGCGGTCGTCGTGCGCATCGATTCGCCCGGCGGGGGTGTTGCCGCCTCGCAGGAAATCTACGACGCCGTCGTCGCGCTTAAAAAAAAGAAAAAAGTGGTAGCGTCCATGGGGTCGATCGCCGCGTCCGGCGGTCTGCTGATCGCCTGCGCCGCCGATAAAATCGTGGCCAATCCGGGAACCATCACAGGCAGCATATCGGCCGTCATGCAGTTTGCCAACGTGGAAGAACTCATGAAAAAAATCGGCGTGAAGTCCTCCGTGGTCAAAAGCGGTCCGTACAAAGACATCGGATCTCCCATGCGGGAAATGACGCCCGAAGAAAAAGTCATCATCCAGGAACTCATCGACGACATCTACAATCAGTTCATCGACGTGATTGTCCGGGATCGCAAGCTTACCCGTCCGCAGGTGATCGCCATCGGGGACGGCCGTGTTTTTTCGGGGCGCAAAGCCAAGGAATACGGTTTGGTGGATCAACTGGGCGATCTCGCCGCCGCGGCGAAACTGGCCGGTACTCTGGCCGGAAGCCATGGCCGGTACGACCTGGTGTATCCTCCGGAAAAGAGCCCTTCCATTCTTGATTACGTCCTGGAGAGCGCCGCCGGCCGGTTCGCGCGGTCCGTACGGCAAAAGGCTGAAACCTGGGGAGGGGCCGGTTATTTGTACATTCCATGACCGGAGGCTCTCCGTGCCGCCATGACCAAAAATGAACTCATAAAAAAAGTGCGGGCAAGATGCAGGACCTGCTCGACCCAGGACATCGCCCTGGCCGTAAAAACAATCCTGGAGGCCATGGCCGGAGCGCTGAAGGAAAACGACCGGATCGAGATTCGGGGCTTCGGCACGTTTACGGTGCGCCAAAGAAAGTCCCGGGTGGCCCGCAATCCCAAATCGGGCGCCCGCGTATCGCTGAAAGACAGAAGAGCCCCTTTTTTTAAAACGGGAAAAGATCTCCGTGCAAGGGTGGAGAATTCGAGATGACGTACAAAAATATTATCGTTGAGAAGAAAAAGGGCTATGCGATCATTCGATTCAACCGCGCCCACGAGATGAACGCCCTGTCCAAAGAAATGAGGCTGGAATTCAACGACGCTCTGCTGGACGTGGAAAACGACACGGAGATGAGGGCGCTGGTCATCACCGGAGGCGAATATGTTTTCTCCGCCGGCATGGACATCAAGGAAATGTCGCTTCTGTCCAACGTGGAGATCGACGACTACTTCGAGTCCATGAAGCGGTATCTGAAAAAAATTTCTACGTTCCCCAAGCCCGTGATTGCCGCGGTCGGCGGAATCGCACTGGGCGGCGGGTTCAACATCGTGACCGTCTGCGACCTGATCATCGCTTCGGAGAGCGCCATTTTCTGTCACCCGGAGCTGAAGTTCGGATTCAGCCCTCTTTTTTATCCCCTCAGCCAGATTGTCGGGGTGAACAAGGCCAAGGAAATCGCGATGCTGGGGGAGCCCATCGGCGCGAGAGAAGCGGAAAGAATCGGTCTGGTCAACAAGGTGGCGCCTCCTGAAAAATTCATGCAGGAAGCCGAAAAAATAGCGCAGACCCTTGCCATGCGGTCAGCCAAGGCCATCGAAGAGCTGAAGAACATCTGCGCCGTTGTGCCCAGAATGGACAAGATTGCCGCGCTGGACATGGAGTTGTCCATCGGCGGCATGCTGTTTGCCCGCGACGAACGGAAAATTCACATGAATGAAGAGCTGTTTCTGAAGAAGCTGCGCAAGAAAAAACAAACTTAGTCCGCCGCGGCAAAGGGCTTGCCGCGTTGGGCCGCCCGTCGAATCTTCTCCCCTGGATTTTCTCGAAATTTATTTTACAGGTTGTCCCAGTCGTTGCCGGGGGCGGCAAAGTCCTTGAGCTGGTCCCGGCGTTTCTTGTGCTGGAGCTTTTTGAGCGCCTTGGCTTCGATCTGGCGGATGCGCTCCCGGGTGACGCCCATCATGTCGCCGACTTCCTCGAGGGTAAAAGGCCCGTAGTTGCAGGCGACCCAGGTGCAGTTCAAAAACGCTTCGTTCTTCAGCCGCCATTCACAGGTCGTGTCGGTGCAGATTTCTGCGATGAAAGCGCCTTTCTTTTTGCAGATGTACTGATTGATCATAAAAGATGTTCCCTCCGCCTGAAATAAATCGGCTCTAAGGTATGGCCGCGCGGGCCGTTTGTCAATCCCGGGTGAATCAAAATGATATTTTTTCCGGCGGCCGCCTTTCCGGGACGTACACGTGAGGAATTTTGCCCTGGTTCCAGTCCTCGGAAACATAAAGGTTGCAGTAGCAGCTTCCGTATTCTTTCACGTCCTGGGCCCGGTAAACACAGGGGCAAAGGATGTCGCGGTCCTTCCCGCGGTCGCCCGTCGCCAGGCGGCAGGGGCAGGACGAATAGCCGTAGCGTTCCTTGTTGACCAGCAGGTCCGAAAGAATGGAAAGCACCCACTCCTTGTCTTTATTGAAATAATAGCCCTTGGGCTCCTGGGCTTTTTTCAGGAGATCATACAGTTCCGCGGGTTTCATTTAATTCCCAAAGCCTCCCGAATGGCAGCTTCCTTGAACCCGATGATCACCTGGTTGCCGATAATGATTGTCGGGAAGGATCGCTGGGGGTTGTACTGGATCACCTCGTTCAACATGGCCTCCCGGTCGGCGCCCTGAAGGAGATCGACATCGGTGGCGTCAAAAACGATTTGGTTTTCGTTTAAAAACTTCTTGGCCGCCTTGCAGTGACTGCAGGTGCTGAGCGTGTAGATTTTCACTTTCCCGGGCATTTTTTCCCTCCTGTGATTTTTTGGATTTATAACTGTTTTCGGGGGGTTCTGTCAAGATGATCCTCGGTTCTCGGCGGACAAAGATTTATTGACAAGGCCCCTCAATTCATATATCAACAAAAACTCAATCGAGGAAAGAAAAAATACGGTATGAAACATAAAAGCATTATCGTAGCCGAAGGTTTTCCTTTCATTATCCTCTCCCTTGTCTTTACTCTATTTGCCGCTTTTTTCGGCGTGGCCTGGCTGACGATTCTGCTTGCCGCATTGACGATATTTATCATCGCTTTTTTCCGCAACCCGGAGAGGCGCTTCCAGGACGCGGAAAAGCTGGTGATCAGCCCGGCCGACGGCAAAGTCATCAAAATTGAAGAGGTTAATGCCCAGGGCGCGATGGAAGGCCGGTTCAAAAAAATCAGCATCTTTATGAATGTGTTCAATGTTCACGTCAACCGCGCTCCCTGCGGGGGAACGATCGAAAAAATATCCTACCGCCCGGGGAAGTTTGTTTCGGCCAATCTGGACAAGGCGTCGGCGGAAAACGAACGCAACGACGTTCTGATCCGAACCAAAGACGGCAGCGCGGTCTGGACCGTGCAGATTGCCGGTCTCATCGCCAGAAGAATTGTCTGCTGGGCCCGAGAAGGGGACACCGTTGCCAAAGGCGAACGGTTCGGGATGATCCGCTTCGGTTCCCGTGTTGAAGTCTTTCTGCCTGCCGGTTCCCGAGTGGCCGTTCGTCTCAACGACAAAGTCCGGGCGGGGCAAACTCCCTTAGGATACCTTCCATGAATGCAGAACGACAAATTCGCAGCGTGCGCCTTAAGAAGGGCATTTATGTCCTGCCGAACCTGATTACCACCGCCAGCTTATTTATGGGATTTTATTCGATCATCGCGACGATTCAGGAAAAGTTCTTTGTGGCCGCGATTGCCATTTTGGTTTCCATGGTTTTTGACGGACTGGATGGCCGCATCGCGCGCATCACCAACACCACCAGCAAATTCGGCGCCGAATACGACTCGCTGTCGGATCTGATCGCGTTCGGCCTCGCGCCGTCCCTGCTGGCCTTCAACTGGGCGATGTCCTCCTACGGAAAACTGGGCTGGATGGCCGGTTTCCTGTTTGTGGCCTGCGGAGCGCTTCGACTGGCGCGCTACAATATTCAGATCGGCCTGATCGACAGCAAGTTTTTTAACGGGCTGCCCATTCCTGCGGCTGCGGCCGTCATTGCCACAACCGTTATTTTTGTCAATGATATCATGGGCATTGAAGGAATTTTCCACAACCCGTACGTGATGATCTGCGTCGTCATTCTGTCTTTTCTGATGGTCAGCAACATTAAATACTACAGCGGAAAAGACATGAAGCTTTTTGCCCGCATGCCGTTCATGACGTTTCTGGTGGTGGTCGGCGTATTGCTGGTGATTATTTACGCGCCGGAAGTGATGATTTTCGTTATTACCGTCGGGTATGCCCTGTCCGGTCCGGTCTGGTGGCTGTGCAAGGTCATCAGCAAAAAATCCGGCGACGAGCCGGCGCAATAGGCTCTTTGCGGCAAGGAGAAGCGATCCGAAGCCCCATGCGGCCCGGCAGCAACGTTATGAGAATCACCGGAGGAAAGCTGAAGGGAAGAACGCTGCGTTTTCCTTCGCGGTCAGCGTCCAGGCCGACGACGGATTTTTTGCGGGAAGCTCTTTTTAATTTGCTGGGGCCGCAAACGGACCGGAGCTTTCTGGACTTGTATGCCGGTTCGGGTGCCGTGGGGCTGGAGGCGGCGAGCCGCGGGGCGAAACCGGTTGTTTTTGTGGAAAAAAGCGGAAAGCTGATCGGCGTCATTCGCGAAAATGTCTCCTCGTGCGGCTGTTCGGAGCAATCCCGGATCATTCATGACGGAGTCGCCTCCGCGCTTTGCGCCCTGTACGATCAACCATGCCGGTTTGACGTTGTCTTTGCCGATCCTCCCTACGGCCGGGGCTTCATCGGGGAGACGCTTCGGGCCCTGCAGTCGTGTCCGGTCATGGAAGAGGGCGGGACCCTGGTCCTTCAGCATTCCGTCCGGGAGCCGCTGCCCGCGCTGCCCGGAAGGTGGCGTGTGGAAAAACAGAGAAAATATGGAGAAAATCTATTAACGTTTATAAGGATGGAAAGTGAATGATAACGGAAAAAACCGGCGGCAGAGTTGCAATTTACCCTGGCTCGTTTGACCCGATCACAAACGGCCATGTGGATATTATCAAAAGGGGCAGCCGGATCTTTGACAAAATCATCGTTCTGGTTGCCTATAATCCGCGCAAATCCTTTCTTTTCACCGTGGAAGAGCGATGCCGGCTCATCCGCGAGGTCTTCAGCGACTGCGAATACGTCCAGGTGGACAGCCATGACGGCCTGCTGATTGATTACCTGCAGAGTTCCGGCGCCTCCATAATTATGAGGGGCATGCGCGCCCTTTCCGACTTTGAATATGAATTCCAGATGGCGCTGATGAACCGCCGCCAGACCAAGAATGTGGAGACGGTGTTTCTCATGAGCGGATTCAGGTGGTTTTTCACCAGCTCCAACATCATCAAGGAAGTGGCGAGCCTCGGAGGCACGGTCCGGGGGCTGGTGCCGGACAATGTCTATCAGAAACTGCTCGAAAAATATCCTAATAAGAACAACAGGAGGTAGTGCGTGAAACTGGCGTCAAGAGTAGCAAAAGTGAAACCCTCGGAAACCCTGGCCATTACGGCCAAAGCCAATGCCCTTCGGGCGCAGGGAAGAGATGTCATCGGTTTTGGAGCGGGCGAACCTGATTTCGATACGCCCGATCACATCAAGCAGGCGGCCATTCGGGCCATCGAGGCGGGCTTTACGAAGTACACGCCGGTGGGCGGAACGGATGAACTCAAGGACTCGATCATCGCCAAGCTGAAAACCGACAACCGACTGGAATACAAGCGGTCGCAGGTGGTGGTTTCCTGCGGCGCCAAGCATACGCTGTACAATCTGGCGCAGGCGCTTTTTGAAGAAGGGGACGAGGTCATCATTCCGGCGCCCTACTGGGTTTCCTACCCGGATATCGTCGTGCTGGCCGGGGGAACGCCGGTAATTCTCAACACGCTGGAGAAAGACGGCTTCAAAATGAAGCCAGAGCAACTCAAGGCTTCGATCACCCCCCGCACCCGGGCCGTCATCTTCAACGGCCCCTCCAATCCGACGGGCGCGGCCTATTCGCCGGACGAGCTGAAGGCCCTGGCCGCCGTTTTGGCGGATACGGATATTTTTGCCGTTTCGGACGACATCTACGAAAAGATCCTCTATGCCGATTTTCCCTTTGCCAATATCGTGATGGCGGATTCACGCCTGAAGGACAGAACCATCGTGGTGAACGGCGTTTCCAAGGCGTATGCCATGACCGGCTGGCGGATCGGCTATGCCGCGGGTCCGGAAGAAATCATCGGCGCGATCAGCAAGATCCAGAGCCAGAACACGTCCAACCCGACTTCCATATCGCAAAAAGCGGCGGTCGCCGCGCTCACCGGCGATCAGCATGTCGTCTCCATGATGGTCGCGGAATTTGAAAAGAGGAAAAACTGCATAGTCGAAGCCCTCAACGATATTCCGGGGATTCAATGCCTGATGCCCGGCGGCGCTTTCTATGTGTTTCCCAATGTGTCGGCTCTCTACGGCCGTTCGTACGAGGGGAAGAAAATAACCAATTCAACGGAATTTATCGAGTACCTGCTCGATGTCGCCAACGTGGCCACCGTGCCCGGGGCGGCGTTCGGCAGCGACGATCATATCCGCCTGTCTTACGCGACCTCACTTACGAATATTGAAGAAGGCGTCAGAAGAATCAGGAACGCCGTCGCGAAGCTGGATTAAACAAGTTTCTGAAGGAAGGGAATCATGGGAGGGATTTTTGGCGTAGTCACCGGGGACAGTTGCGTTCAAACGCTGTTTTACGGAACGGATTACCATTCTCATCTGGGAACCGAGCACGGCGGCATGGCCGTGTACGGACCCAAAGGGTTTTACAACACCATTCACGGGATCTCGCAGGCGCAGTTCAAATCGCGGTTTGTCGATGACTACCGGAAGATGGAAGGACACTCCGGCATCGGCGCCATCGACGACGAATCGCCGCAGCCGCTTATTTTCCGGTCCAAATTCGGCGTTTACGCGGTGGTGGCCACGGGGCTCATCACCAACAAGAACGAACTGGTCGGCGAACTGCTCAATGAAGGCGCGTCCTTTTCGGAAGTGGCGGGCGGAGGCGTCAACAACGCGGAAATCGTCGCCTCCCTGATCAATCGGGGCGACAACATTGTCGAGGGCATCGCGTCCATGCGCGGGATCATTGAAGGGTCCATCTGCGTCCTGGTGCTGACGGCGGAAGGCATTTACGCGGCCCGGGACAAGGTCGGGCGCTTTCCGCTCGCGCTGGGCCGCAGCAACGACCCCAAACGGAAATCCTGTGTGGTCGCCACCGAGGCCAGCTCCTTTGAGAATTTGGGGTATGAACTGGAGCGGTTTCTGGGGCCCGGGGAAATTGCTCTCCTCACTCCTGAAGGCATCCGTCAGCTCAAACCGGAAGGAAGCCAGAAGAAGATCTGCTCCTTTTTGTGGATTTATACCGGTTCTCCCTCTTCCATCTACGACGGCGTCGGCGTGGAAAGCACGCGGGAGCGGTGCGGCCGCTATCTGGCCAGGCGCGACCACGTGAAAGTGGATTTCGTCGCCGGTGTCCCGGATTCCGGCGTCGGTCATGCCGTCGGCTACGCCATGGAGTCCGGCATTCCCTACCGGCGTCCGCTGGTCAAGTACACCCCGGGTTATGGAAGAAGCTACACGCCCCCGACCCAGGAAATTCGCGACCTGGTGGCCACCATGAAGCTGGTTGCCGTGCGCGACGTCATCAACGGCTGCCGGATGGTCATCTGCGACGATTCCATCGTCCGCGGCACGCAGCTCAAGAATCTGACGGTCAAAAAACTGTGGGACAACGGAGCGAAGGAAATCCATATCCGTCCGGCCTGTCCGCCGCTGATGTATCCCTGCATTTACGCCTCCTCCACCCGGACCACCTCCGAGCTGGCCAGCCGCAAGGCGATCCGCGCCCTGGAGGGGAAGGACCTCGAGGATATTTCGGAGTATCTCGATACGACGTCGGCAAAGCACGCGAAAATGATCGACTGGATCCGGCGCGACCTGAACGTCACGTCGCTTCAGTACATGACGATTGAAGACATGATCGCGGCCATCGGCCTTCCCGCGGACCAGCTCTGCCTGCACTGCTGGCTGGGAAAATGACTTCAGAAATCAGTCCTATGGAAGCCTCTTTTGCAGCAAGACGAAAAACCAGAGCCCTTCAGGTGGGTTGCGTCGCCATAGGAGGGGACGCGACGGTTGCCGTCCAGTCCATGACCAGTACGGACACCCGCGATGTTGCGGCGACCGTACGGCAGATCCGCGCCCTGGAGCGTGCGGGCTGTGAAATTATCCGGGTGGCCATTCCCGACGCGGAAGCGGTCCGGGCGCTGCCGGACATCAAGAAAAGAATTGCCATCCCGCTGATCGCCGATATTCATTTCCAGGCACGCCTGGCCGTCGCCGCCATTCAAAAAGGGGTGGACGGCATTCGGATCAATCCGGGCAACATGGCCGGGGACAAAATCGCCGAAATCGTCCGGGCGGCCAAAGATCATCAGACGGTCATCCGGATCGGCGTCAACGCCGGTTCGCTCGAGAAGGACCTGCTGGCCCGATACGGCGTTTCAGCCCGGGCCCTTTGCGAAAGCGCCCTGCGCGGCGCAGCCCGGCTGGAAGACCTGGGCTTTGAAAGGATCAAACTGTCAATCAAATCCTCCGACGTGCCGATGATGGTGGAAGCCTGCCGCCTGGTCGCCGCCAGGACGGATTACCCCCTGCACCTGGGAGTGACGGAGGCGGGAACGCGGGTGGACGCGGCGGTCAAATCCGCGCTGGGCATCGGCATGCTGCTGGCCGACGGCATCGGCGACACCATCCGGGTGTCCGTCACGGGCAACCCCGTTTTGGAACTGCCGATTGCCTGGAGCATTCTGCGGGCGTTGAAGATTCGAATGGTCGGGGCGGAAATCATCTCCTGCCCGACATGCGGGCGTTGCGAGATCGATCTGGCCGGCCTGGCGGTACGGGTGGAAAAAGCCCTGGCCGGCAGAAAAAAATATATCAAGGTGGCGCTGATGGGCTGCGTGGTCAACGGCCCCGGCGAAGCGGCGGAAGCGGACATCGGCATTGCCGGGGGCCGCGGCTTCGGCATGCTGTTCAAAAAGGGCGTTGCCTGCAAAAAAGTGAAGGAAAAAGATTTTGTCCCGGTGCTGCTCGAAGAAATTCGATCCCTGGACAAGGAAGGGTAAGGAGGAGGAATGCTTTATTCGGAAATGCACCTGCCCACCGGACGGGAAGTGCCGTCCGACGCGGAGGTGGTCAGCAATCAACTGATGATTCGGGCGGGAATGATCCGCAAGCTCACCAGCGGCATCTATTCCTATCTGCCGCTCGGGTACCGGGTCATTCGAAAAGTGGAGCAGATTGTCCGGGAGGAAATGAACAAAGCCGGCGCCCAGGAAGTGCACCTGCCCATGGTGCAGCCGGCGGAGCTCTGGCAGGAATCGGGCCGCTGGAACTACTACGGCAAGGAGCTCCTTCGGTTCCGCGACCGCAACGACCGCGACTACTGTCTGGGGCCCACCCACGAGGAAGTCATCACGGACCTGGTCCGCCACGACATCAAGACCTACCGCCAGCTTCCGAAGAACCTGTATCAGATTCAGACCAAGTTCCGCGATGAAGTGCGTCCGCGCTTCGGCGTGATGCGCTGCCGGGAATTCGGCATGAAGGACGCTTACAGCTTTGACGCGGACGAGGCGGGCGCGGAAAAAAGCTACGAGAAAATGTTTGCCGCCTACAACAACATCTTCCGGCGGTGCGGCCTCAAATTCCGCCCGGTGGAAGCGGATTCCGGCAGCATCGGCGGCAGTTTTTCGCACGAGTTCATGGTGCTGGCAGAATCGGGCGAGGATGCCATCGCGTTCTGCGAAAAATGCGACTATGCGGCCAATCTGGAAAAGGCGGAAATCGCGAGACCCGAAAAAACCGAACCCGGCGACGGGGACCGGCCGGCCCTGGAAAGCGTGGAGACGCCGAATGTGCGCACCATTGACGAGGTCAGCGCTTTTCTGAACGTTTCTCCGCAACAGATCGTCAAAACGCTCATCTTCAACGCGGACGGCAGGGCCTGCGCGGTCCTCATTCGCGGCGATCATGAGGTAAACGAAATCAAGGTGAAAAATTTTCTGGGCGCGGCCGAACTGGAACTGGCCGACGACGAAATGATTTTCAAGGCCACCGGCGCGCCGCGCGGCTTCGCGGGTCCCGTCGGCGTCAAAGTACGTGTGATCGCCGATTATTCGATCCTCGGGCTGGCCGACATGGTGACCGGGGCGAACCGTGAAAATCATCACCTGAAAAACGTGAACCTCGGCAGGGACTTTGCCGTGGAAGCTTTCGCGGATCTGCGCGTGGTTCAGCCGGGCGACGCCTGCCCGCGCTGCGCGGGCGAAATCAAATTCGCCCGCGGCATAGAAGTCGGACACGTTTTCAAGCTGGGCACGAAATACTCGAAGGCCATGAAAGCCGTTTACCTCGATCGCGACGGCAGGGAAAAAACCATGATCATGGGCTGCTACGGCATCGGCATCGGCCGGACGGCGGCCGCCTGCATCGAACAAAACTTTGACCAAAACGGCATCATCTGGCCGATGCCGCTCGCGCCCTACGCAGTGATCGTCACGCCCGTCAACATCAACGAGACGGAGGTGATGAAGGCGGCCCGGGAGATTTACGATGAACTTCTGGCGGCGGGTGTGGAAGTGATCCTCGACGACCGGGATGAGCGCGCAGGCGTGAAATTCAAGGACGCCGATCTGATCGGCATTCCCCTGCGGATTGTCGTGGGGTCCAAAAACCTGGCCCAGGGCCGGGTGGAGCTGAAAATCCGCAAAACCGGCGAAAACCGGCTTTATGCGACAAGCGACATCTGTGAAGAAGTCCGGGCGATCATCGCCGCGGAGCTGAAGACGGCCGTTTGATCCCCACGCGGGGCAGGAAATCTTCATGCTGAGAATCAACGACATTCTGGACAAGGCGCAAGGCTATCTGACCTCCGAAGAACTGGAGATGATCCAGAAGGCCTATATTTATTCGGCCACCGTTCATCAGGGGCAGGTGCGTCTGTCCGGGGAGCCCTACCTCACGCATCCGATGGAGGTGGCCGGCATCCTGGTCGACATGAAGATGGATTCCGCGACGATCATCAGCGGACTGCTGCACGATACGATCGAGGACACGCTGACTACCAGGGAACAGATCCAGCATGAATTCGGAGGCGACGTCGCTTTTCTGGTCAGCGGACTGACGAAACTCAGCCGCATTTCCTGCGGATCGCAGGAGGAGCGGCAGGCGGAAAACTTCCGGAAAATGATTCTGGCCATGTCCTCCGACATCCGCATCCTGATGGTTCGCCTGGCCGACCGCATCCACAACATGAGAACGCTGCAGTACCAGACTCCGGCGCGGCAGATTTACATCGCGCGGGAAACGATGGACGTCTATGCGCCGCTGGCCAACCGGCTGGGCATCAACTGGATGAAAATGGAGCTGGAGGATCTGTCGTTTCAGTACCTTTCGCCGGACGCCTTCAACGAGATCGCCGGCCGCGTGGCCAAGTCCCAGGAGTCGCGGAACCGCTACACCGAAGAAGTCAAGGGCATTATTTTCCGGGAGCTCGAGAAGGTGTCGATCCAGGGCGAAGTGGAGGGCAGGGCGAAGCATTTGTACGGCATCTACCGGAAAATGCACGAGCAGCACATCAATTTTGACGAAGTGTACGACGTGATCGCGTTTCGCATCATTCTGGATTCCAGCGCCGATAAAAGCTGCTACGAGGCGCTCAGCATCGTGCACGCGCTGTGGAAGCCGGTTCCCGGGCGGTTCAAGGATTACATCGCCATGCCCAAGGCCAACAACTATCAGTCGCTGCATACGGCGGTGATCGGCCCCTACGGCGAGCGGGTCGAAATCCAGATCCGGACCCGCGCGATGCATGAATGGGCCGAAAAGGGCATTGCCGCCCACTGGCGCTACAAGGAAGGGCGGGCTTTTCAGGACCACGAGGACGATCAGATCAAGAAGCTCCGCGAGGCGCTGGAAATTCAGCAGGACATCAAGAACCCGAAGGAGTTCATGTCCAACCTTAAACTGGCGCTCTTCCCGGAAGAAGTTTACGTTTTCACGCCGCACGGCGACGTTAAATCCTTCCCCAAAGGCGCCACGCCCGTGGACTTCGCCTACAGCATCCACACCGATGTCGGCAACCAGTGCACGGGCGCCAAGGTGAACCGCAATATCGTTCCGCTGCGCTATCAACTGCAGAACGGCGACATGGTGGAGATCATCACCCAGACCGGCCATCATCCCAGCAAGGACTGGCTGAAGTTCGTCGTTACCTCCCGGGCCATTTCCAAAATCCGCAACTGGATCAACGCGGAGGAGAAGAACCGTTCGCTCGTGCTCGGCAAGGACCTGCTGGAAAAGGAATTCAAAAGAAACAACCTGAAATTCTCCAGCTATCTCAAATCCGACGAAATCAGGAAACTCCTGAAGGACTACTCGCTCTTGACGCTGGACGACCTGATTTCGCAGGTGGGCTGCGGACGCATTTCGCCCCGCCAGGTCGTCAATCATTTTGTGGTTCAGGAAGCGCCGAAGGAAGCGGAGAAACCTTCGGAAAAGGAAAAGAAAAAACCGGCCGCCGCTCCTTCGCTGGGCATCAGCCTTACCGGCATCGACGACGTCATGGTGCGGTTTGCCAAATGCTGCAATCCCATTCCCGGCGATGAGATCACCGGCTACATCTCGCACGGACGCGGCATCACCGTTCACACGCAGAATTGTCCGCACCTGCAGAAGCTCGACATCGAAAGGATCGTGGAGGTCAACTGGGATCTCCGCCAGAAAAACGCCTATCCCGTTCACATCAAAGTCGTCTGCACCGACCGCAAGGGCGTTTTAACGGAAGTGAGTTCGGTCATCACCTCACTGGACGTCAACATCAGCTATGCCCAGATCGAAACGACGGACATGATTGCCAACTGCATCTTCATCATCGATGTTTACGATACCCGGCAGCTCAACGCCGTTTTCTCCGCGATTCGCCAGTTGAAGATCGTCCGGTCCATCGAAAGGATCCGCAAGGCCTGATGGCCTCTTCCCGTTCCATTTGTTGGTTGACAAACCATCGGACTTTGCTATAAGCAGGCCCAACTCCGGTTTGCGCGGGGAAGAACATCATTCACAGGTGAAAAAAATGCTTCAAACATGGCAAAAGTATACTGTTTTTCTTTTTTCTGTTCTGGCGCTGTGCCTTGCGGTTTTTCCGGGGACCGCCCAGACGGCAAAGCACATCGTGGTGATCGACGCGGCTCACGGCGGCGACGACGCAGGGGTCCTCGGGGTTGACGGCGCCGCCGAAAAGGACGTGACACTGGCCATTGCCCTGGCCCTGCAGAAGGAATTGGCCAAAGGGGGCAATATGGAAGTGGCGCTGACCCGGAATACGGATCGAACGCTGTCGCTGGACGAACGCAAGAAAGCCATTTCGAAAATCAATCCAGCCCTGGTGCTGAGCCTGCACGCCAATGGCGGCTTTGGCAAAAACGCCACGGGGTTTGAGCTGTATTATCCCGGCTTTTCAAAGGCCGGCGCGGCAAACAAGACGGCCAAGGCCGCCGCTCCGGACTACGGGTATTTGAACGACACCGTGAAGCTGGCGCGCCTGGTTCAGAAAAATCTCGACAGCCTCTTTCCCCGCCAGCGCCGTGGGCTTCGGGAAGCGGGGATTCCGCTGGCGGAAGGATTGGCCTTGCCCGTGCTGGTCGTGGAGATCGGTTTTATCACGAACGCCGATGGAAAAAAGAAGCTGACCTCCGTAAAAACGCAGGCGGAAATTGCCGGAGCCCTGGCGAAAAGCATCCAAGCGTTCTTTTAGGAGGCCTGTGTTGTTCAAAAGAAGCGCAGACAGAAAATGGGACGAGCTGCGGCCGATTGCCATCGCCAACCGGTATCTGAAAAATGTTCCCGGCTCCGTGATGGTGGAGTTCGGCAACACCAAAGTGCTCTGCGCCGCGTCGCTGGACGAGAAAACGGCGCCCTTTTTAAAAAATACCGGCAGGGGCTGGCTGACCGCGGAATATGCCATGCTGCCCATGTCCACGTCCACCCGCTCGGCGCGGGAATCCGCACGCGGAAAAATCGGCGGCAGGACGCATGAAATTCAGAGACTCATCGGTCGGTCGCTTCGCGCCGTCACGGACCTTGCCGCTTTCGGCGAAAGAACCATCTACATCGATTGCGACGTCATTCAGGCGGACGGCGGAACCCGCACCGCATCCATTACCGGGGCGTTCGTCGCCCTGGTGGAGCTTTTTAAGGACATGAAGGAGCGGGGGATCGTCCGGGAAATTCCCGTTGCGGATTTCGTTTCGGCCGTGAGCGTCGGTATGCTGGAAAATCAGGTTCTGCTGGACCTGGAATATGAAGAAGACTCGCGGGCGGATGTGGACATGAATTTTGTCATGACCGGATCCGGCCTTTTCATTGAAGTTCAGGGCACGGCCGAGCACGCTCCGTTCGGAAAAGACCGGCTGGATGCCATGACCGCGCTGGCCGTGGAGGGCATTGGGCAGATCATCGCCCGCCAGAAGGAAATCACGGGCGACTGGCGATCATGAGAATCGTGTTTGCGACGAAAAATGAGGGCAAAGTCCGGGAAATCTCAGAGATGATGGAAGGGACCGGCATTGAAATGGTTTCTCTCAATCATTTTGCGGCGCTGCCCGAGATCGTGGAAGATGGGGCGACCTATCTGGAAAACGCTTTGAAAAAAGCAAGAATCGTTTCCGAATTTTTGGGTGAAACCGTACTGGCCGACGATTCCGGCCTGCAGGTGGATGCCCTTCAAGGCGAACCCGGCGTTTACTCCGCGCGCTACGCGGGCGAGGGCGCCACGGACGAAGAAAACAACGCCAAACTCCTGGCGAAATTGAAAGAAGTTCCCGCGGAGAAAAGAACGGCCTCCTTTTTTTGCGCCCTGGTTCTATACCGGCCCGGGGGCGTCTTCCATTCATTTGAAGCCGAATGGCGGGGCCGGATCATTGATGAGGGCCGGGGCGCGAACGGTTTCGGTTATGATCCGATTTTCCTGGATTCAAACTTCAACAGGACGGCGGCGGAATTGCCTTCGGAGATTAAAAACAAGGTCAGCCACCGCGGCCAGGCGTTTGCAAAGTTCAAAGCCTGGCTGGAGGCCGGCCGGTCCGTATAAAAAAACGGGGCGTAGCGCAGCCTGGTAGCGCGCTTGCTTTGGGAGCAAGATGTCGGGTGTTCAAATCACCCCGCCCCGACCAGTCCCTTCAAGAGGTTATGCCTTCCCTCATAACCTCTTTGACTTCAGCAGTTCGGCCAATCTCAGCGGACGGTTGAAGCTCACCGCCAGGATGGCCGTGCCGACGGAGGGAAGCCATTCTTCCGACGTGGACTGGTGGTATTGATACACGCTGCCCAGCCCCGGAGTGTCCACGAGACGAAGGCCGGCATATTCCTGCATGGACGGCAGTTCGATATCCACCATCGCCACGTTTTTTTCGTTCCCGGGGTTTTGCGCTTCGGACGTGAACCGGACAACATCGGCAAGCGGGATTTCCGTGGTCTGACCGTTGAAATGCCGAACGAAAGCCCGTTCGCTGCTTCCATATTGCAGGCGGGTGATGGCCGTGGTCACAGGAATGGCGCCTGCGGGCAGCACTTTGTGGCCGATCAGGTTATTTAAAAAAGAACTTTTCCCCGCCTTGAACTGCCCCAAAACCGCGATGTCGATGGGGGGATTTTCTGAAAGAAGCGCCTGCGCGGCCTCCAGTTGCCGGGTCAGGGAAATCATCTGGAAACGCAGGCACGTATCCGCAATGATTGATAAATGATCGCGGATTTCGGGAACCGACATTTGGGTTGAAGTGTTGTCCATCATAAAAAAAACTCCCACAGACTTAAGAATCTGCAGGAGTTATCAGCAAAAATTGCGGTTGTTAGGGGTGAACTCCATCACCCATTGTCAGGACGGCCAATATTTGCAGCGAACCTATTTTAAAAATAACGGGTTGTCAACCGGATTATTGACCGGCTCATGATGCCCGCTGTTCGAGATTCAATGCTGTTCCGGCTCAGCTTTCACGCTCATCCATGTCGTGGCGACGATGGTTACCAGATTGGAGACGGTTCCCAAAAGACGGCGTTGCTCCGGAAAAAGATCTTTAGAATCATATAAGATTCCAATGACGCCAATGGTTTCCTCAAGATGCTTCATCGGAATAAAGTAGAATGGATTGTCGGAGTAGGTATAGGTCCCTGAACCGGAAACCTCCCCATTATCCAATGTCCAGGATGCCGCGGCATGATCCTGTTCGGTAATTTCCAGATCCACGTTGCTTTTTGCCCAAAGCTTGAGACTGCCGTCATCTTCCCGGAAGAATACAAGCAGCGGCACATCCAAAATCATTTTTGTATATCGCAAGGCAAGCTGTCCCAATTGGCTCCAAACGGCTGTTTTCAGCAAGAGCGTCATGCCTTGGATGGAATACGTTTGTCCGATAGGGGTAAGCAGCAATAAATCTCTGCTCATGTCTTCGATGAGGGACACACGGTTCAGTCTGTCTTTCAGGAATACATTCTGACGGTGAACCATGCTGATCAGATACGTCATCAGAATGGCGCTGGTGAAATAAACGATGACATTATAGACGTCCTGCGGATTGGCGATATGAAGAGTGTGATACGGTTTCACAAAAGAAAAATCGAAGATAAGGAATCCGGCGGTAAAAGATAATACCGAAGCCCAGATTCCAAAATAAATCGCGCCTGCGATCGCGGGAACCAGGTAAACAAAAACCAACGAAGACGGTTGTATGAATTTTTCCAGAAATATATTGAGAATGGTGGTGAGAATCAACATCAGGAGAATGGCCGGCAAGGATTTCATTTTTTCCATTGTTTCTTTGCCGAGGACTTTGCCTCTGTCGAAAAACGGCTCTGGAGCGCGACTTTGATCTATTTCCTGCATAATCGTTGACCTCCTTTTAATAAATTCCGAAGTCTCCTTCATAAGATCAAACCCGAATGGGCATAATGACCGACTCTATTCCATCCCATTGTAAACGACGTTGAATCGCATAGGCGGTTTCGTTATGGAGCGCCCTCTGGTAAAAATGCTCCTCGCGAAAAATCAGTTTCCCGGTAAACACCATGGATTTTGGGAATTCTTGTGCCAGCGATTGACACATTTGAGTCGCGGTTTCAATGACATCCGTGCCGGCGTCCATTCTGTAATCGGCCGGCACGCCGAAGGAACGGACAAGATCGACATATTTTTTCAAACCATTCTCAACGGAGATTCTCAATTCTTCCATTTCCGCTGATCCTTTGAAGGATGCCTGATCCACTTCGGCAATGGAAATGAAAATAAAGTTTTTATAGAAATGCGGGAACTTACGATTGATCGAAAACCACGTATGCAGACCGAAACCATTGAACCCGCTGACCAGCAATATCGCCGTAGGGTCTTTCGGATTCAAAGGATCGTTGTTGAATTTCTTGCCGGGATGAACTTTCTGTAAAATGTCTTCCAACTTGAGCGCTTTTCCCCGGACATAAAGATAATGTTTCTTGATCAAATAGCATAAGGCGATCAAACCGGACGTGATGATTAGGGTGATCCAGCCGCCTTCGCCAAACTTTTCGTAAATGGTCACAAAGAGGATGATGATACAAAGAATAAAAGCAACAACGTGAATAAAAATATGCCTTTTCCATTTTTCATCCTGGTTCCTTTTGCGAAAAGAAAAAAGGGTCATGCCAAATTCAGAAAGGGAAAAGGTTAGAAAAACATTGATGGAATACATGACAATAAGGGCGGAAATGGAACCGTGCGTATAAAACAAAAGCATCATGGCCGCAGCACCCATTAAAAGGATGCCGTTTTGCATGGTCAGTCTTTCGGAAAGCATCGCAAAACGGCGGGGAAGCCAGAAATCGGTCGCCATATTCGCCATCACTCGCGGGCCGTCGACAAACCCCGCCTGAGCCGCCACGAGAAGCAATGCTCCCTCGGAAAAAACAGTGATCAATACGATGCCGCCGGATAAAGGCCAGTTGCGGAAGACTTCGTCAGCCAGAATCGAATTGAGCGTCTTGCCCTCCTGTGGATTGATTTGGAGAAGAGCATAACAGATCAACAAGCCGCCGGCCGTAAAGGCAAGAGATACCGCCATGTAAAGCATCGTTCGTTTTCCGGTCTGAACCCGCGGTTCACGCATAATCTGGATGCCGTTGGATACGGCTTCTATTCCCGTGTAGGTTCCGCCACCCAGAGAAAATGCTCTCAAAAATATCGCCAGGATCCCGATGAAACCAATGGTCCCGATGTCCTGCCGAAGACTTCCGTGAAATTGATTTACGACCCATCCAAATCGATCGGCATGATGCGCTATCCCGTATGTAATGAGCAGAACGTGGGTCAAAACAAAAACAATAAAGATCGGCGCCAGAACGATGATGGATTCTTTAACGCCCCGCAGATTCATGGTCACCAGCATCAGGATGAGAAAGGCCACAAAGATGATTTTGTAGTTTTGAAATGTGATGGGCAAAAAACTGAAAATAGCATCGCCGCAGGCAACCAGCGAAACGGTAATGGTCAGCACGTAGTCCACAATCAAAGCGCAGCCCGAGATCACGCCGGCGCTGTTGCTGATGGTTTTGGTGGAAACAATGTATCCCCCGCCGCCTTGCGGAAAATGTTCAATAATGCGTGAATACGTGTACGCAATGATAAAAACCGTGAAGGCCGTGGCCAACCCGATGAAAACCGCGATGTAGGTGTGGGCTCCCAGCGCTTTGTAGGCTTCTTCCGGTCCATAGGACGAAGATGACAAACCATCCGCGCCCAGGCCGATCCATGCCAGGAGCGGAATGAGAGACAATTTATGAAAAATGGATGGTTCGTTGATGTTGCGCGGCTTGCCCACAAGCTTTTGCCATAGCCTGTGCCTTATGTTTTTTTCATGCCTGGAATCTAATGTATTCATGATGACGTAATTTCTTTGGTCTGCATCCGGTTCATGGTGCGTTGCAGGATTGCGCCTCACAATACACGACACGTTTATAAAAAAACCGTTATCCACATCGCGTCTTGGAGAGAAGAAAAGGGAAATAAAAGCTCTCCTCGGCAAGTTGCGGAGAATCTTCGATCAGGGAGGTGATATTGTTTTGATATTGCTCGATGCTGGATTCAAAAACGGCAATGGCTTGATTTTTGTTTCAGCGGTTTCAGATGAAGGACACAGACGAAGTATCGGCAAAGCCGACGAAAGAAGAGTAAACATTCTCCTTTTCCTCCCACATGCCGACGAGGTTAGCTGACGGGCTTGGACTTGGAAGTATCCTATTCTTTAGAAATTCGCCCCGAAATACCGGTTCCCCCGTACCTATCATTTCATTTTGATAGATTTAGGCGTCGTTCAATATTTGACTGTTAGCTACGCCTCTTTATAACAACTGTCAAGAGATTATTTGCGATACAATTTTGTTAAGTATTTGGAACAATTATGTATTTCTTAACCACGCGCCGATGCCTTTATCCGGATAATTTCGGCTCCGTTTGGAGGAATCCCAATGAATCCATCCGTTTTGAATTCATTTTGACTCCCCGTGCCTCAAGTAGATCGTTCTGGCGCTTAATTGCCGAAGAGATCCTTGAAGCGCATGAGGGCCGTGATGTCCCCCCGGGCGGAATACTTTTGTTCCATGAACAATTTCTGCCCGTCCGCTTTCTGAGTCATGATGTCCATCCAGACCTCAAAGGGCGATTCAATGATCAGGTCGGGATGGTCCGCCGTTCCCAGGTCGGTCCGGAAGGTTCCGTTTTCGACGATGAAATAACATTCCCCCGCCGCCTGCCCGGAAAAATTGAACTGTACGGCCATCTTCGCGTCTGCGGCTTTGCGGGCTTTGAAGGCGAAGCGCATCAGCATCAGGAAATTTTCGATGGAGTCGGGGCGCGGAATTATTTTTTTCTTCTGGGCTTCGCCCAGGGTTACGCCTTCGTCAATGCAGGTCTGCCACATCAGGTTTCCCAGGGGCGCCATCTCTTCAAAAGTAGTGATCGGCTTGTGGATTCTTTTCAGGGTTTCCGGGGAGATTTTCATGGACTGAACCAGCTCCCGGCCGCCCTGAATCAGCGCTTCCCGAACCTCGGAGACTTTCCTGCTGCCGGTTGAATGCAAAAACATCTCGGAGGATGTCCGGTAGATTTCCGCCGCGAGGTGATCGCGAAACAGGAATCGCGCGTAGAATTTCAGCGCGTCAAAAACGCCTTCTTCCGGAAATCCGGCGACGGAAAGAACGACGACGGGCGGGGCCTTGTGACGGTAGGGATGCCGGGTTGCCCCGTCTTGTTTTTCAAAAAAAGGGAGCGCGATGGGAAGCGTCCGCTCGATGAAGGTTTTCATGATGGCGTTCACGGTGAAATGGAAAAGAGGGGTGGCCAGGACCACCAGATCGCTGTCCCGGTATTTCGGGAAAATCTCCCGGGTCATATCGTCTTTGTGGATGCAAACCCCGGGGGTTTTGGTCCAGCAGGTAAAGCAACCGATGCAGTACCGGATTTTTTTCCTGCGCAGTTCGACGACCTCCACCTCCGCGCCCGCTTCGCGCATGCCCTGGAGCAGATCCCCCAGAATGATTTCGGTCTTGCTGACGTCTCCCGTCCGGGAGCTGGAATTAAGAGCGAGAACTTTCATGGGTTCCTCCTTTGTCCTGATTTAAGGATTCGCTTGTTCATGGCTTTGGCCCTCTTTCAGGGAATCGGAAAAAATATAAAGCTTGTCGCCGGGAGAAAGCTTCCTGCCGCCGCCGGGGTTCCAGATAGTCAGGGCCCGATACGGCACGTTGAATCGTTTGGCAATGCCCGTCAGGGTGTCTCCCTTTTTCACGACATATACGGAGTCGTTTTTCAGGGCGATCCAGTCCGCCAGCGCTTTGTCGTAGCGCTCGTAAAAACCTTTCGCCTGGCCTGCGGGAATATGGACGGCATGAGTCCCGGCGGGCAGGGAATAATATTTGATCTGCGGGTTGAGGTCTTTGATGATTTTGAAATGCGTGTCGGCCGCCTGGGCGATGATGTGGAGGGGCACGGGCTCGGTTACCCGGATCTCCACCGTTTCGGTCCGCCGGGGAGCGTAGAGGTCCGATTTGGACAGCGAATACCCGAACCGTTCCGGATGGGACATGATGATTTTTGCCGAGAGGATTCGGAAAACGTATCGCTGCGTTTCCTGATTCAGGTAAAGCTGGTAGTAGTTGCCGACCTTCTGGATGAGCAATTCGGCCTGGAGGCCGTCTTCTCCCATGTTGTAGGCCGCCGCCGCGAGCGTCCAGGATCCGAAAAGGTTATGGAGCTCTTTGAGATAAGCTATCGCCGCCTGTGTGGCCCTGTGAACGTTTCTTCTTTCATCGATGTCGCCGCTGATTTCCAGGCCGTATCTTTTTCCCGTGCTTTCGATGAACTGCCAGTATCCCGCGGCGCCCTTGTTGGAGAAGGCCAGCGGCCGAAGGGAGCTTTCCGCGATGGTGATATATTTCAGATCGTCGGGCAGGGATTGCGCTTTCAGGACTTTTTCGACGTCGGGAAAGTAGCGGTTGGCGCGCTTCAGCCAGAGGATGATGTCGTCGCTGTTGTCCAGGGACACCAGCAGCTCACGCTCCAGGCGTTCGCGCACATCGGGATCGTCGAGCGGCACCCGTTCACCGCAAAAATCCAGCGGCCCCTGAATCCGAATGGCTTCCAGTATAGCCTGTCCGGCGGCAAGCGGCGCTTTGGCCTGCGCGTGAGCCGCCAACAGACAGACCATGCCGATCAGAAGCAGGGTGATCCAAAGAAATCGTCCATGAAATCGTATCATCAAAACCAGTCCTTTCCGGAATGGATTTATTCCGGATTACTTTTTTTCGGGGTTTGTGGTCAGTGTCGGATTGGCCATGTTGTCGCGGATCTCCTTCCATTCCGAAGCGGCGCTTTTCTTGACGTCCTTGGCTTTCTGGACAGCCTCCTTTTTTGCTTCCTTCACGTCTTTGGGGACTTCTTCCTTCATTGCTTTGGCGTCCCGCACAATCGCGTCCTTGCTTTCCTTATAAACTTTAACCGTTCCCTGCTTGACCTCTTTTGCTGTTTCCTTGATCGGTTTCGTGACGCTTTTGCCGGATGACGAAGATTCTCCCGCGGCGAAGGACACGCCGCCGCTGAAGCAGAAGATAACGCAGACGGCAAACAACACAATCACATCTTTTTTCATGACAGGATCTCCTTTATCAATAATTTATTCTTTCGAAAACCTTGAAATAACTGGATTCCCGCCTGCGCGGGAATGACAACATTACTGCTTTTATGGGTTGATTCAAACGTCTCCTTTCCAAAGATCATCGAGAATTTTTACGGTTTGGGCGGCGGCAAGATCAGGGCGAAGGGCCGTGTCCGCCACGCCGGAAACCACCCGGGTGATGTTGTGGTCGATGCCGGCCCTGGTCCAGACGGCCGCGGGCGGCGCCGTGATATACGCGGAAAACGTGTGATGCATGGTGCCGGGTCGCTCGCCGATAATGTGAATGATGGCTTTGTGTTCCCGGGCGTTTGGCTTATCCCCGAACAGGACCTCGCCGATTCGGTATCCGGCCCGTACGCGTCCGCCTTGAAGCACCAGGAGTTCAGGGGCGAGCGTCCGGTGTTTTTCCTTCAGGCCTTTTTCAAGATGGGACAGATATGGCGCCAGATGTCCGGGGTCCATCACGGCATGGGCGTTGAGGCCGTCGGACACGATGATCTGCACCTGGACGGCATCGCCTCTTTTTGCTTTCATCTCTTTCAGGATTTGCCAGGATGCATCCTCCAATACCTCTCCCGTTTGCGGATGCAGAATGTAATCCGTCCTGTCCTTTGAACGGCTTTTGAGCACGACGGCATTCGGCAGGGAAGCGATGAAGGACGGCGAAAGCTCCACCCAGATGCATTTTTTGGAATCCGCGTACAGCTCGCGGATTTCCCGATCCAGCTTCGCCTCCATCTTCCATGGCCGGCCGTCATAGCCCTGGGCCAGATAGACACCGCGGTTCCGTACCTCCTGCATCTTTTTTTTGCCCTCGCGGTAGATCGCCGCGCGGGAGCGCCGGTCCCCTTTCGCAAGGCGGTATGCGTACCAGACCCACAGCGGGTCGCCGAAGTGCGAGGCCGGATTGCCCGCCGCGTCGAGGATTTCCAGACGCTGGAAGAAGCGCTGCATGTCATCGTTGACTTTGTAATTGAATTTTTCGCGCAGGCGCACGTGGTCCTGAAAGGCCGTGGTGAGATAGCCCAGCATGGGATCGTTCTTGGTCGGCAGCGCCATGAGGTAGGCCGGATTGGCCGGCATGATCCGGTCCTGGCACCAGTCCAGATCATCGAGAGAAACGTCCATGTGGAGCGTGGAGCAGATGTCCAGGCCGATGGTGAGGCCGTGCAGCTTGCCCATGACAATGTCTTCCAGGCAGCAGCGCACGAGCTGTTCGCGGGTGCGGAAAACTTCCGGGCCGATGAACCCGGCCACGTCGTTGACGTGAACCCACGGGGCAGGGGTGCGTCCCGCCTTTTTCCGGGCTTCGGCAACTTTGATCTTCAGCAGCCGGGCAAAGCCGTACTTGCGCGATTCGTGAATGACCATGTCGGTTCCCTGGCCGCTGCCGTTGGTGAAGTCGGCGCCCTGGCCGGTCTCGAAATAAAATCCGTATTGGCCCGTCCGCTGCGACGCGTAGGCCAGCATTTTCTCCAGCGTGATGTCGAACGTGGCGTTGGCCTGGTCGCTGCCCGCAAGGCTCTGAAACCAGATGCCGGTCGTGTGCGGTTGACGTTTTTCCACTTCCGCCTGAAGGTCAATATGGGCCAGAACACTGTGAGGGAGAAGGTTTTCCACCCCGAAAGTGCGGCGGATGTCTTCGAGCGCCGCTTCCAGCGCCGCGACGGATTGGGGCCGGCTGCTGACCGGGTTGGTCCCGAGAACCACATCGCCGGTCGCATAGGACCAGCCGGAAAAAATCTGCCAGATGACATCCTCGGGGTGGTCGGTGGGTGAATTGGGCTGAATGCGGGCGCCCATGTAGCCCCTGGCGCCGATTCGGGTTCCGGCGAGCGGATTGAAGATTTTTCCTCCCACGGCAATGAGCTCTTCATTGGACATCAGTTTTACGACGCAGCCAATCACATCGCTGCACAGACCGTCGAGGATGGCGTGGATTTTTTCTTCCGGGGCGTTAAGCAGAAAATTTTTGAATTCTCCCACAGTCATCGGGCTGGTTTTTTGAACGAGGTCAGGCGAGAGGCTTTCCAGCAGTCGGGAATAGAGCTTGTCCTCAAACACGGGATGCTTCAGGATGTCGCCCAGCCGCGTATTGGACAGAAGGAGGCGCGCTTTGGAACGGGCGGTTTCATCGGCTGCGGCCACGCCCAGAATCCGGTCTCCCTCTTTGAAAGCGTTGGCCGCTCCGAGAAGCTGCTGATACGTGGTTCGGTCAAACCCGCCTGCCGTGCGGTTCATGAAGGAGAACAGATCCTCGCCGGATTTGGTGGTGCGAAGATCCGCCCGCAATGCCGGCGGCAGCAATGCGGCGCCCGCCAGGGAACCGGCAAGGGCACAACAAAATTCCCTTCTGCTCATGCGCCCGCCTTTCCTTTCTGTTGTAAGACTGACCTTCATGGTCCGAGCCTGATCATTCGACTGCCTTCAGAAATTTTTTCCGGGAATGAATAATACTTTTTTATGCATCGTTCAAGTCCGTTGAACATTTCATTGAAAGAAAAACGCCGAAACGATTGTTTTACGCCGGGTTGAGCCTGGTGGACTTACACGTTAAGCCTAATAATATCTTTATGTTGCTAGCTTTTATCTTCTATTTTCCAATTCTGGCACAAAATTTTCATTAAGTATAAGGCAAAT
>JAQUVQ010000034.1 GCA_028693285.1 Smithellaceae bacterium | reverse complement strand
GCAGCGACCGGGCGGTCAGCTCCTTGCCGGTGCCGCTTTCGCCTTCGATGAGCACGCTCGCCTGGGAATCGGCGACGCGGGCAATCTGCTTGTAGAACTCCACCATGACGGGCGAAGAGCCGATCAGCTTGGTTTCATCGGCGTCTTCCGCGGGCTCGATCAACCGCTTTTTGCGCAGCTCGCGCACCTCCAGCACTTTTTTCACCAGCGCGCGGCAGTCTTCCGGCGAAAAAGGCTTGCTGATGTAATCCCACGCTCCCAGCCGGATCGCCTCCATGGTGGTTTCCAGAGAACCGTAGGCGGTCATCAAAATCACGGGCAGATTCGGCCATCTTTTCTGAATTTCGCTTAAACATTGCAGGCCGTCCATTCCGGGCATGCGAATGTCGGACATCAGCAGATCATAGTCGGAAAGATCCAGCGTCAGTGCGGCCGGAGCGGAAGTAAAAGCTGTGACGTCGTAGCCTTCGCGCTGGAGCGCTTCCTGGAGAAATTCACAGGCGACGGCATCATCATCAATCACGACTATGCGGGCTTTCATAAAAAACACCTGCGGCCATTGACAAGGGAAAAGCTCATGGCAGGGCCGCCACGAAATAGCCCTTGAGCTTTCTGCTGCCCAGCGCGTCCCGGGCCGTCAGCTCGCAGCGGATTCTTGTCTCTCCGTTTTCTTCGTATTTGTCCACTACTTTGCCGGTCACCGTGATGGTCGCCCGGTCTTTTGTGTTGGAATAATCGTTCAGATCGACCGGCTGGGTCATGCTGAGGAAATGCACGGAGAATTTTCTTAACCATCGATTGTCGATCCAGGAAGTGATGGCCTGGCCCGCGATCCCCATGATAAACATGCCATGGGTAATGACCGTCTCCAGCCCTACCGCCTTCGCGAAAGTTTCATCGTGATGCAGGGGGTTGAAGTCCCCGGAAGCGCCTGCGTAGCGCACCAGGTGCGTTCGCGTGATGGGAGCGGACGTGTAGGGCGGCATGATGTCACCGATTTGAATTCCGTCAAAAACCAGCGCCATGCCGATCAGCCTCTCTCCATGAAGGTCGTGCGCGCCCTGATGACCAGCACGCCGTGCTGATTGATCATGTCCGTTTGCAGGACGGTCACCTGCATATACCTGCTTTTCTGCTCCTTTTTCCCTCTTTCGTACATCTCCACCACTTTCATGCTGCGGGTAATGACATCCCCCGCGCAGACCGGAGCAAAATACTCGTATTCTTCCTTGGTGTGCAGCAGCTTGGTCAGATCGGCCCCCACGGCTTTGATCGTGCCGAGAAGACCGCCGCCCGTCCAGAAGACATGGCTGGTGGGAAAAGTGGGAGGCGTGGGGATGTTTGCATATCCCGCCTTTTTCGCGGCATCGGCATCCCGGTAATGGGGGTGAATCTGCTCCGTATCTTCCTTCTGCTCGAGCGCCGCGACAAATTCCGCGATTTTGTTTTTTTCCACCCGGATGGAATAAACGGGAAACTCCATGCCGAGTTTTGACCGATCCGCCATAACCGCCTCCGCCTGGTCACCCAAAAATCACGCCTGTCCTATCACATCCGGACCGGAATTTCACGTTGAAATGGACCGGCACCGGAAAGTCTCTTGACAAACCACACGCTCCGCCTGTATTTTTGCGCGCCATGAAATGTTGCGCTCACTGTCAAAAAGAAATCCCCGAAGGCGAACCGGCAGGCCGGCAGGCGCAATGCCCCTTCTGCGGAGCGGATCTGCACATCTGCCTGAACTGCGTCTTTTATGAACCGGGGATCTACAACGACTGCCGGGAAAGCCAGGCCGAGCGGGTTGTGGAAAAAAGCCGCTCCAATTTCTGCGACTACTTTCAATACCGGACCGGCGCGGCAAAACCCGGCCGGCGGCCGGCCGACCTTCAGGAAAAGCTTGGCGCCCTGTTCAAAAAATAAACGCCGAAGAGCCGCTGATTTTATTTCTTTCCCCCGGTCAGCATCGCGGCCAGCTCCGGCATCCGTTCGAGCAGTTCATCTTCGCGGCCGGCCGGACACTTGATCGATCCCGCGGCCAGCGTTCCCAGGGTTTCAATATCCATCCGTTTGGCCTGCAGGAGGCTGGTGTTTCCCAGCACGGCCAGATTTCCCGTCACCGCCTCGCTGGCCGCCAGCCATTTGGCGGCCCGGACGGCCTGCTTTTTATCCACCAGACCGGACTGTTGTAATTTATACTCCTCCAGGAATTTCACCATGTTTTCCCTCTGGATCAGCACGAAATTTCCGGAATGGTGCAATGCTTCGCGCAGTGCCTCCGTCAGAATCAGGCCCGCTACCTTCATCGGCTCCGAGGCTTCAAAATCGTAAACGATCAGTCGCGGCCCTGCCTTCTTCTGATCCCCGGGGTTGAGCGCCCGCTCCAGCTCCTTTTCAAACGCCCTTTGCTTTTCGACCGCGGCAGGGGGCGGGGGCGTCTTTTGAAGCGTAGCGGCCGGGGCCTTGTCTTTTGAAGCCTGCGCGGCCTGCAGTCCTTTTTCCAGGGGCTGCGATCCAGCGGCTGCCTTTTCCTCCAAAGGCGGCGGGACCGTCTTTTCGTCCCGCCCAGATCCTTTCGTCGCGATTTTTCCTTTGCGGACGGCTGTTCTCATCAGGTCGCCCCTGGCTTCCTGAAAGATCTGGCGGAATTGAATTTTTACCGCTTCTCCGCCCGCAAGCGTTTTTTGCTCTTTGTTCATCGCCCGCAGCATCGTGGACGGAACGTAGCCTTCCGCGGCAAACTCTTTTCCCGAATGCAAATTCATCAGCCGCGTGTCGAACTGGAGGTGGATGGCGAAACTGCGCTCGGAAACCAGCGCGTAGTCGGCATGAAGGGCACGGCCCACCTCACGGACCAGCCGGCAGTCATCGGCCAGCCACTCCCAGCCCGCAGGTTTTTGAGTCCCGAGAGCGGCCCGAAGGTCGCTGTCGGCGACCACTTCGTAAATGCCCTGCTGACGGAGCCGCTCACCGATGGCCTTTTTTTGAATTCGATCAAATTCCTCCGGCGAAACCGGCCAGAAGACAGGGCCTTTCGCGGATTTGAATTCCGTCGTCACCGCGACGACAAAGACCCGAAGCTTCGCCGTAGGAGGCGGCGGGGGCAGCTGTGAAATCCGGACCGCCGCGGACGCCCAACCGCAGCAGAGAAAAAACAGAACCACCAAGGTCACCCTGAATGTCAGAACTCTCATGGTTTTCCTCCCGACGCTTTTCATGCCCTAAAGATCATACAAGGTTTCATCGAGGCGGGGCTTTCGCACCGCGGACTTTCCGGCCTTCTTTTTTTCCCCGAACGGATCTTCCGCCGACAGAAGTTCCCCCATCTCTTCATCGATCTTATCCGGATCCTCGCCCGCCTCCAGGCGCCTGAGCGCTTCCTGGAAGCTGTCCCCCAGCTTCATGCCGGCGGCATCCGACAATTTGCGCATCAGGTCGGCGGCGGCGCGCGGATCGTCCTCCCGAATATTTTCGGCTTCCGCCGCAAGCTGCATCATGGCTTTTTCCATTTTGCTCTCATCCATGCCCCGGAAAGGATCCGGTTCTTCCCCGTCTTTGGCCCTTCCGGTAATCGTCGAAAAAAGGGACACCCGGCGCGAAAGCTTCACGTTTTTGCACCTCGGACAGGAGGGAATTTTGTCGGTATTGACCGACCGGGAAAAGAAATTATAGATCGTATTGCACTTTCGGCAATAAAATTCATAAATCGGCATATCCGCCACTCCCTCGCTTTTGCCGCTTTTATAAAACATTGTCCGCAAATATTCAACCGGTTCACAAACCGGGCCGTTGTTCAGCCGGATTGAGAAGAAGGCGGGCGGCCTGCGCGCAACGGTTTCCGTCGGGGATACAGCAGGCCTTCCCGCGTCAGGACCGCGACCGGCCATTCCACGCCGCGAATAAAAGCCAGCTCGGCCTGAAAGCCGCCTTCCCGGGGCTGCCAGTTTTGAGGCGTCACAAATTCCATCTCCCACGCCGGCTGGCCGTCCATGGAAATCACCCCATGAAAGGACTCATGAACATTCGATTCCGCATCGGTCCATTGATGAAGAGAAATCTCGACCGTACCCGGCTGCTTCACGCCTTCGCGTAAACCTCTCACGGCGTTGGCAATGTGCGGGGCGGTCTGCCGAACGGCAAACGCGAGGATCGACAAAGCCAGCGCGATTCCCAAAAAAAACGGATTGCGGGTAACAGCGCCGGCCAGCGCGGCGGACGCGGCGAGCACAACGGCGGCCAGGCGCGCCGGTTCCCACAGGGTGCCTGAGCCTGCCCTGGTCAATTCGGCAATTTGTTCTTCCAGTTTCATGGTACATGGATTACCGGATAGGCCCGACCGGGTCAAGATGCAAAAAAGGGTTCGTCTCCGGTTTGATGGACGGACCCGGCGGAAAGGTCCGCCGCTGGTGAAAAACATTGATAAAAAACGGCAATCCATATATAAGCCTGAGTCAGTCTGGTAAAGGAGCCGTCGATCCATGTTCGGTATTGGAGTACAGGAGCTGATTATCATCGCGATTATCGCGCTGTTGATCGTCGGGCCCAAAAAGCTGCCCGATCTGGCCAAGACGCTGGGCAAGGGCTTCCGGGACTTCAAAAATGCCACAGAAGGCGTTACGGAGAACCTGAAAGACGCCTTGAAGGAAGAGGACAAACCCAAATCCGACGATCACCTGAAGGACTCTCTGCCGTTTGACAAAACGGATGCGGAAGAGGCGAAAAACGAAGCCCCCGAAGATGATGCCGGGAAAACCTGAACTTCAACGCCATTTCCGCTATTTCAAACCCGGCATAACAGGCGCGTGATGGAAACCGACGAAGATTCGAAAATGTCTTTGACCGAACATCTGGTCGAGCTGCGCAAAAGACTGACCAACGTGCTCATTGCCGTGGGCATCGGTTTTCTGGCCTGTTATTCTTTCAAAGACTACCTGTTTGCCGTCATCACCAAGCCGCTGACGGAGGCTCTCCCCAAAAGCAGTTATCTGATTTACACGGGCTTAACGCAGGCTTTCTTTACCTACATGAAGATCGCTATTTTTTCTTCCCTGGTGCTGACCAGCCCCTTCATTTTTTACCAGGTATGGAAATTCATCGCGCCCGCGCTGCTTCCGCGGGAGAAAAAATACGTGGTGCCTTTCGTCCTGTCCTCCACGCTGCTTTTTGCAGGCGGCGTGCTGTTCGGCTATTTTGTCGTGCTTCCGCCGGCTTTCCGGTTTTTTGTCAGTTTCAATAATGAATTCCTGCGGGCCATGCTTTCCTTCAACGAATACCTTTCGCTGTTTATCAAATTTCTTTTGGGATTCGGTCTCTCGTTCCAGTTGCCCGTTCTGGTCTTTTTTCTCGCCAAACTGGGCATCGTCACCGACCGGATGCTCTCCCAATACCGCAAGTACGCCATCCTGCTCATGTTTGTCGCCGCCGCGATCCTCACGCCTTCACCGGACGCGTTTAGCCAGATCCTGATGGCGATCCCCTTGCTGTTTCTGTATGAAGTCAGTATATTTGTGGCAAAGTTTGCCGCCGGGAAAAAAGAAGTCCCCCCGCAGGCCGAAGAGCCGGGCGCAGAAGAGGAAGTTTGAAGATGTCTCCACGCAAAGATAAAAACAGCCGGCGCGGACCGGGAGGCAAACGGTCCGTCGCGCTTAAAATCGCCCTGGCGGTGTTTTTGATTCTCCTCGCGGCCGGAGCCGGCACAGCCGTGGCCTACCGGGTCATGACGATGGATCTGCCCGGCATCGACGCGCTCAAGGATTACCGGCCCAGCATCGCGTCCCGTGTTCTGGACGAAAACGACCTGCTGATCGACGAGTTTTTCCTGGAAGACCGCAAGATGATCAATATCGCCGACGTCCCGAAACTGGTTCAGTACGCGTTTGTCGCGGCGGAGGATTCCCGCTTTTACAAGCACCGGGGAGTCGATCTGCTTAGCATTTTCCGCGCGCTGTTCAAAAACGTGGAAGCGGGCAAAATCGTGCAGGGCGGCAGCACCATCACCCAGCAGGTCGCCAAGCTGATGTATCTCACGCCGGAGAGAAAATATGTCCGAAAGCTCAAGGAAGCCATTCTGTCCTACCGCATCGACAAATACCTGACCAAGGATGAAATCCTCCACCTGTACCTGAACCAGATTTATCTGGGGCACGGCACCTACGGAATCGAGTCGGCGTCGACAGGCTACTTCGGCAAAAGCGCGAGGGCGCTGACGCTGCCGGAAGCCGCGCTCCTGGCCGGCTTGCCGAAAGCCCCCACCACCTATTCCCCGTTTCTCAACTTCAAGCGGGCCAAACAACGGCAGCTCTACGTCCTGGCGCGCATGGAAGAAGAAGGCTTCATCACGAAAGACCAGATGAACCAGGCGGCAGCCGCTCCCCTGAGCCTGAGGCCCATGAAGCCGAAAGACAAAGTCGCCGCCTACTTTGTCGAACACGTCCGCCGCTACGTGCAGGAGAAATACGGCGCGGACGTTTTGTACAAGGAGGGTCTCACCATCTATACAACGCTGAATCTCCCCGCGCAGACCGCGGCCCGTGACGCGCTTTTGCGGGGGCTTTCGGAAATGGAGGGCCGGAACAAATACGCCAGAGGACTGGTGCAGGGCGCGCTGTACTGCATGGACGTGAAAACCGGCGCGATCCGCGCCATGGTCGGGGGACGGGACTTCGCCAAAAGCGAGTTCAACCGCGCCGTTCAGTCGCGGCGCCAGCCGGGCTCCGCCTTCAAGCCCCTGATTTACACGGCCGCGTTCGACAAGGGCATGACGCCCTCCACGCGGTTTGTGGATTCTCCGATTATTCTGGAAGATCCGTCGCAGGCCGACGGGCTCTGGAAGCCGAAAAATTTTGACGAAAAATTCCAGGGACCGATTACCATGAGAACGGCTCTGGTGCAGTCCCGCAATGTCGTCACCGTCAAGATCCTGCAGGAAATCGGCATCGACTATGCCATCTCCTATGCGGCCAATCTGGGCATTGAATCGCCGCTGGCGGCGAATCTCTCCCTGGCGCTGGGCTCGGCGGGCGTCACCGTGCAGGAAATGGTCCGCGCCTACGGCGTTTTGGTAAACGGCGGAAAAAAAGTCACGCCTTACTTCATCCGGAAAATTGTCGACCGCACCGGAAACGTTTTTGAAGAAACCAAGCCGGAG
Organism: Smithellaceae bacterium; assembly: GCA_028693285.1. Classification (GTDB taxonomy): domain Bacteria; phylum Desulfobacterota; class Syntrophia; order Syntrophales; family Smithellaceae; genus UBA8904. Next base: position 24,034 of record JAQUVQ010000034.1, on the reverse strand, counting down.
TCGGAGCAGGTCATCGACCCCCGCATCGCCTTTATGACGACCTATATCCTGCAGGACGTCGTGGAAAGCGGCACGGGCCGCCGGGTCAAAAGCATCGGCCGGCCGGTCGGCGGCAAAACGGGAACCACCAACGACGTCCGCGATGCCTGGTTCATCGGCTTCACCCCTTCCCTGATCACCGGCGTCTGGGTCGGCTTCGACCAGGAAAAATCCCTGGGAGGCCACGAAGTGGGCGGCCGCGCGGCGGCGCCGATCTGGCTGTACTTCATGGAAAAAGCTTTGCAGGGGAAACCCGCGGAAACCTTTCCGGTTCCCGCGGGCATCGTTTTCATCAGCGTGGATGCAAGGACCGGCAGGCCGGCACCGGGCGGCGGGCCCGGCACCCTTCAGGAATGCTTTCTGGACAGCGCTCCGCCAGGTGAAGACGGCAATGAATGGTTCGGGGAAAGAGAAGAACTGTTTCGATAAAAATGCGGCCCGCGCGGAGAATGCCCTTGACAAAGAAAGGTTTTTTCGCTAAAAAGAGCCGTAATTAAAAAGGATGTCATGATGTTTTTGAAAGATTTCGACAGCGGCAGAATTTGGACCCAGGCCATTGCAGGACGGCTCGCAGTAGTCGTCGTACGAATGGGGTCTGCCGCTCTGTATCTTTAAAAACTGAAGATACAAGCCGCGGGCCCCAAAAAGCCCGCGGCTTTGTTTTATGAAGACCAAGCCGCTTTTTTCAAAAGAAACAGGCGGCTTTTTTAATGGAATCTGAAATCAGAAAGGAATAGGGAGTCACGCCAATGAAGCTCAAAGGCACGGAAATTCTGCTCAAAGCGCTGGAAGAGGAAAAGGTGGACATCATTTTCGGCTACCCGGGCGGAGCGGTGCTGGATATTTACGATCAGCTCTACAAAAGCAATTTCCGGCATATTCTCGTCCGGCACGAGCAGGGCGCGGTGCACGCGGCCGACGGCTACGCCCGCGCAACCGGCAGGGTGGGCGTTTGCCTGGTCACATCCGGCCCCGGCGCCACCAACACCGTCACCGGCATTGCCACGGCCAACATGGATTCCATTCCTCTGGTGGTTTTTACCGGCCAGGTGCCCACGGGGCTCATCGGCAACGACGCTTTTCAGGAATGCGACATCACCGGCATTACGCGCCCCTGCACCAAGCATAACTTCCTGGTGCGCAACATCGAAGAGCTGGCGATGACGATCAAGGAAGCCTTTCATATCGCCCGCTCCGGCCGGCCGGGGCCGGTGCTGGTGGATCTGCCCAAGAACGTCATGGCGGCGCAGACCGATTACGATCCGGCCAACGTTAAAATCCGCAACCACGAAGCCGTTTACAAGCCGGCGCCCAAAAAAATGGCCAACGTCCTGGAAATGCTCGAGCGGGCGCAAAAGCCCCTGATCATGACGGGCGGCGGCGTCATCCTTGGCCGGGCCGCCGAGGAGTTGACCCGGCTGGCGCGCCGCTTTCGGATTCCCGTCACCGGCACGCTCATGGGCCTGGGATCCTTTCCGGGAAGCGATCCGCTGTGGCTGGGCATGCTGGGCATGCACGGCACCTATTACGCCAACATGGCGGTCAGCAACTGCGATCTGCTGCTGGCGGTGGGCGTCCGCTTTGACGACCGCGTGACCGGCACGATCGACACGTTTGCGCCCAACGCCAAAATCGTCCACATCGACATCGATCCCTCTTCCATCAACAAGAACGTGACCGTGGATCTGCCGATCATCGGCGACACCAAAGCCGCCCTCTCGGATCTGCTGCGCTTCCTCGACGAGCACCATTACGAGCCGGACAGCGCCGGGCGGCAGGCCTGGCTTTCCGAAATTGCCCAATGGCGGGAAAAGGCGCCGCTCACCTACTGCCGGAACGGCGAGATCATCAAACCGCAGTTCGTCATTCAAACGCTTCATCGGCTCACCGGCGGCGACGCCCTCATTACGACCGAGGTCGGCCAGAACCAGATGTGGACGGCGCAGTTCTTCGGATTCGACCGGCCCAACTCCTTTATCACTTCCGGCGGACTGGGCACGATGGGGTTCGGACTGCCCGCGGCGATCGGCGTGAAGTGCGCCTTCCCCGACCGGCAGGTCGTGGACATCGCCGGCGACGGCAGCATTCAGATGAACATTCAGGAACTGGCCACCGCCGCCCAGTACAACATCGCCGTCAAGGTGGTTTTGCTCAACAACGGCTATCTGGGCATGGTGCGCCAGTGGCAGGAGCTCTTTTATGAAAAACGCTATTCCTTTACCGATATGACCTACGCGCCGGATTTCGTGAAACTGGCGGAGGCGTTCGGCGTCGCCGGCCTTCGGGCGACCAAGCCCGACGAAGTGGAAGACCTTTTGCGGCAGGGTCTGGCCATGGACAGGCCCGTGCTCATGGATTTTCGCGTGTCGCGCGAAGAATGCGTTTACCCCATGGTTCATCCGGGCGAGTCGATCAGCCAGATGGCTCTGGGCACCCGGGAAATGATCAACTGATGAGATCGGCAAAATAACGGTACGGAGAGGTTACCCATGGAAAAAAAGGACCACATCATTTCAATCTTGGTGTACAATAAACCGGATGTGCTGGCCAGGATTGCCGGAACGCTGGGCGGCAAGGGCTACAACATCGACAGCCTTTGCGTGAACACGACCACGCAAAAGGACATCTCGAAAATCGTGATGACCACCAGCGGGTCTCAGGCCACCGTCACCCGGATTGAAAATCAGCTCCAGCGGCTCGTGGACGTCATATCCGTCGACGACCTGACCAACGTCGAATCCATTCATCGCGAAATGGTGCTGGTTCGGCTGAACCGGACGGCGCACAATACACAGGCCGTCAAAGACGCCGTCGACGCCAACAAATGGAAAGTCATTTTGTCGGGTGACGCGTTTGTGATCATCGAAATTACCGGAGACAAAACGCAGATCGACTTTGCCCTGGCGCGGCTGGAGCCGCTGGGCGTCGCCGACATCACCCGCACGGGCCTGGTAGCTTTGAAGCTTGAAGATTAACATTAACCATCAACAATGATTCTTAAAAAATAACAGGGGGTTTTATGGCAAAAATCAATTTTGGAGGTACCGTTGAAGACGTGGTGACCTCGGAAGAGTTCACCGTGAAAAAAGCCCAGGAAGTGCTAAAAAATGAAGTGATCGCCGTTCTGGGGTACGGCGTGCAGGGCCCCGCGCAGGCCTTCAACATGAGAGACAACGGCGTGAGCGTCATCATCGGCCAGTCTCCGGAAGACAAGCCGTACTGGGAGAAAGCCATCGCCGACGGCTGGGTGCCCGGCCAAACGCTTTTCCCGATTGAAGAAGCGGTGGAGAAAGCCACCATCATCCAATACCTCGTGTCCGACGCGGCGCAGATGATCCTGTGGCCGAAAGTCAAACCGCACCTGAAAAAAGGCGATGCGCTTTATTTCTCGCACGGTTTTTCCATCGTTTACAAAGGACAGACCAGCGTGATTCCTCCGGATTTTGTCGATGTCATCATGGTTGCGCCCAAAGGTTCCGGCACCAGCGTCCGCCGCAATTTTGTTGACGGCAGCGGCATCAACTCCAGTTTCGCCGTTCACCAGGACGCAACCGGCCGCGCTATGGAGCGCACGCTGGCTCTGGGCATCGCCATCGGCTCGGGCTTTCTCTTCCCGACCACCTTCCAGATGGAAGTTTACAGCGATCTCACCGGCGAACGCGGCGTGCTGATGGGCGCGCTGGCGGGAATGATGGAAGCGCAATACGCGGAACTGCGCCGCCACGGCCACACGCCCAGCGAGGCCTTCAATGAAACGGTGGAAGAGCTCACGCAGAGCCTGATCCGCCTGGTCGGAGAAAACGGCATGGACTGGATGTACGCCAACTGTTCGGCGACGGCCCAGCGCGGCGCGCTCGATTGGCGGCATAAATTCCGCAAGGCGGTGGAGCCGGTTTTCGCGGAGCTTTACCAGTCCGTCGCCGCCGGCAGGGAAACGGAAATCGTCCTGCGCGTCAACAGCGCTCCGGACTACAAGGAGAAGCTCAACGCGGAGCTCGCGGAAATGCGCAACTCCGAAATGTGGCAGGCCGGCGCGGCTGTGAGGGAATTGAGGCCGGAAAAAAGAAAGAAATAATCCATGATCTCCCCTCCCTCCGCGGGAGGGGCGGGGAAAGGGTGATTAATAAATAGCCCCCTCCCCTTAATCCCCGCCCGCCAGGGGCGGGGAAATTGGCTGGAAGCCGCCGCTCAGGCGGTGAGACAATTGTACAACGTAAAGGGAGAGTAAACATGCGAAGCGATCTCATGAAAAAGGGACTGGAGCGGGCGCCGCACCGTTCGCTCTTTAAAGCAATGGGATATACCGATGAAGAAATTGCCCGGCCGCTCATCGGCGTGGTCAATTCCGCCAATGAAATCATTCCCGGCCATATTCATCTGGATTTAATTACGCAGGACGTAAAAGCAGGCATCCGCATGGCCGGGGGAACCCCCGTTGAATTTCCCGTCATCGGCGTCTGCGACGGCATCGCCATGAACCACGCCGGCATGAAATATTCTCTGGCGAGCCGGGAGCTGATCGCCGATTCCATTGAGATCATGGCGATGGCCCATCCGTTCGACGCGCTGGTGTTCATTCCCAACTGCGACAAGATTGTTCCCGGCATGCTCATGGCGGCTCTGAGGCTCAACATTCCGTCCATTTTTATCAGCGGCGGCCCGATGCTCGCGGGCAAGATTCAGGGCAAATCCGTCGATCTCATCTCCGTGTTTGAAGGCGTCGGCGCGGTCAAGGCCAAAAAGATGAATTCGTCGCAACTGCAGCAACTGGAAGACTGCGCCTGCCCCGGCTGCGGGTCCTGTTCCGGCATGTACACGGCCAACTCGATGAACTGCGTCACGGAAGCCCTGGGCCTTGGGCTACCCGGGCACGGCACGATTCCGGCGGTGCTTTCCGCCCGGCATCGCCTGGCCAAATACGCGGGCATGAAAATCATGGATCTGCTCAAAAAGAACGTCAAACCCCGCGACATTGCGACGCCAGCCGCCTTCAAAAACGCCATTGCCGTCGATATGGCGCTGGGCTGCTCCACGAACACCGTTTTGCACATTCCGGCCGTCGCCCACGAAGCGGGCATCACGCTGGATCTGAATCTGTTCAACAAAATCAGCGCAAAAACAGCCAATATCTGCAAACTCAGTCCCGCCGGGCCGCACCACATCGAAGACCTCGACGCGGCGGGCGGCATCCAGGCCGTCATGAAAACGATCGCCGGACTGGGCGTCATCGACGAGAAGTGCCTGACCGTCAGCGGAAAAAAAGTGGGCGCCAATTTAAAGACCGCCCGGGTCCTCAACGAAGCCGTCATCCGGCCGCTCAATAATCCCTATTCTCCGCAGGGCGGCATCGCCATTCTGCGGGGGAACCTCGCGCCGGACGGCGCGGTGGTCAAGCAGTCCGCCGTGGCGCCCGCCATGCAGGTGAACGAAGGCAGGGCCCGCGTGTTCGATTCCGAGGACAGGGCCATTGCCGCCATCATGGACAGAAAGATCAAACCGGGCGACATCGTCGTCATTCGCTACGAAGGTCCCAAAGGCGGGCCGGGCATGCGCGAAATGCTCTCCCCCACGTCGGCGATCGTCGGCATGGGCCTGGACAAATCCGTTGCACTGCTCACCGACGGGCGCTTCAGCGGCGGCACGCAGGGCGCGGCCATCGGCCACATTTCCCCGGAAGCGGCGGAAGGCGGGCCGATTGCGCTGGTGAAGGAAGGCGATATCATCGCCATCGACATTCCGGCCAAGACGCTGACGTTGAAGGTGGATGAGGCGGAACTGGACAAGCGCCGCAGGACGCTCAAACCCTGGACGCCGGCAATCACCACCGGCTATCTGGCGCGCTATGCAAAAATGGTCACTTCCGCTTCTACGGGGGCGGTGTTCAAAGATTAATTCACAACCGGCAGGGCCCGGCGTGAGCCGGGCCTTTTTTTTCAGACGATTTCTTTGATTTTCAAATCCAGCTTCCAGAAGGCCAGATCGATCCTTTTTAAAATTTCGGGCACCTTTTCCCGCGCCAGCGGTTCGTCCTTTTCACGCCAGGTCCAGTATTCCGGCATGTAAATGATCCACTCCAGTTCTCCTCCGACGTCGGGCCGGTCTTCCATCTCCAGGTGGATGCTTTTTTCTCCTTCCCGGTACGCGAGGATTTCCGGAGAAAGGAGCTCAATTTTCCAGCCCACAGAGCTTTCCACGCTGTTTTTGCCGACAATTCGCAAAGTTTCTTTCATGATTCCCATTCCGATGGCGGAGCATTCACCCGCGTCAGTTCCATTCAGCGATCATCACACCGAAGCTGATCCGGTTCGTGCTTTTGTTGTAGTCCATCAGCCCTTCGCCGTAGCCGTTGAAATACTGGACATAGAAGCTGAATTTGTCGGTCAGGTATTTGTTCAGCGTCTCTTCGGAAACCACGGACCCGAGCATGAGTTGACCCAGCGCAAGCGGAGGAATGCTCCACTCCAGCTGCACGGCGCCCAGATTCTCCCGCCGCAGATTGTTGCGCAGCATGACGGCAAACCGCTGTTTTTTCCAGAAATACGACGCCCAGAGTTCGCCGTATCCCATGTAGCGGAGAATGTCGGAATTGTCGTCCTTGCTCTCATCTTCGGGAAGGCGGTACCAGGTCTTGAGCTGCAGGGCAAATTCATTTCTTTCCAGGCCGATGTTGGCCACGACCCGGTTCCAGCTTCGGGACAGCGGACGCGACCGTCCGTTGGACTGGTGGTTGAGGCCGACCTGCAAGAACCGGCCTTTGAAGCCCAGGAGATCGTAATCGGTGCGCAGATTGACGAGCATTTCCGGCTCGTAGTTCGTGTCCCGAAACGGCGATGAAAATGCGGAATTGTAAAGCTGCCAGAAACAAAGCTGCGTATAGGCAATCCACACATCCGCGCCCCGGACCACCTTCACGCGGCCATAGACTCCCTGAAGCGAATCCTGAAACACATCCTCCCAGATCTTGGCCTTGAAGCTGATCTGGAATTTGGCTTCATTATGCTGCGCTTTGGCCGAGGGGTCGTATTCCAGATTCGCCTCATCATTAGGCGACGAATTATAGGCGACCGGCAGAAAATAGTTCATCCGGTGCGGTCTGATCACAAAAGAATGACTGCGGTGGTCCGTGTCCAGATCCCACTCTTTGGTCATGACGGAGAGCCGGACCGGCTCCGGAGCGTCCACCCGGCCTAAAGGCGCGGATTTGTCTTCCGCATGCGTAACGTGAGGCGCTGTTTTCACTTTTCCCGCAAGCTCATCGAAGCACTGCAAACGCGCTGCATCCTCCTGGATCCCCGCGCAAATAGCCAGACGATCTTCCACTCCGGCATCAGCAAGGCAAAGGCAAGGCAAACCGATCAAAACAAGGGCCAGTGCCAGGAGGCCGCCCCAAAGCGCCTTGCCCGCCTGCCGCTTTCTGAAACACACCATTTTCTCCTCCTTTCCACCGGACGGCGACGGTCCGGCGCGCCGCGACCGCAAGTCCTTCCTTTGACATTGCAACGGCCCGCGGCTTCTGATAGACTTCCGGCGAATGTTTAAACAGATGATCTGGAATAATGCAACGGGCTGCTAACACGGGCTCGTGGGCCGCTGCATCGGAGCCGGAAAAATGAAAATCATGTCAAAAACAGTCCGTATCCTTCTTGTGATCATGATCGTCGCGGCGCTTGGCGGCTGCGCGCTTTTCAAGCTGCGCGAGGACGTCCGGATTTCCAAGGATTCCTGCCTGCTTTTCGGCGAAGTCCTCCATCCGTCCAAACAGCAAAAACCCATTATCGTGGTCGCCTACAGCCGGTCCGACGGAATCATCCAGGTCGCCGATTATGCCGTATTGTCGGAGGCCGGGCAGTACGAATTGCTGGCCCAAGAGGGGAGCTATGAAATTTTTGCCTTTGAGGACGCCAACGGATCCCTCTCCTATGACCCGGGTGAACCGGGCGGCTTCTACGGGAAGCCCGATCCGGTGAAAACGCAGATGGGCGGTGTCATCGTGGGATTGGACATAATGCTCGATGCTTCCGGCAAAAAACCGGCGCCGACGTTTGCCGGCAGTCTGGCAGCCTTTTCCGGCGGCAAAAGCAAGCCGCCGACTTCCGCCGGATTTGTGGCAGACCTCAACAACCCGGCCTTTTCCGCCGAAAACGGAGCCGCCGGATTTTGGGCGCCGCTGGAATACTTCAAGCGGACCGGCTGCAATATTTTTTTCCTTGAGCCCTACGATCCCAAAAAAACGCCGATTCTTTTCGTGCATGGAGCCGCCGGCTCCCCGCAGGACTGGCGCTGTTTCATCCAGAATCTTGACCGCTCCCGTTATCAGGCCTGGGTCTTTTATTACCCCTCCGGCGCCCGGCTGGACACGATCTATTTTCTCCTGCAGACCAAACTCTACGAACTGCATCGGAAATACAACTTCGAAAACCTGTATATCGTCGCGCACAGCATGGGAGGACTCGTTTCCCGCGCCGCCATTATGGAAGACAGCACCTTCTCCGATTCCATCCGTCTTTTTGTTTCGATTTCCTCGCCCTGGGGAGGAGAGGGGCGGGCAAAAACCGGCGTGGAAAAATCACCCGCCGTCATTCCAAGCTGGAAGGACGTTGAACCGGACAGCCCTTACATCCAGAGGATCTTTGCCAAGAAACTGGATCCGTCGATCCGCTACTATCTGTTTTTCGGCCATAAGGGAGGCGGCAGTCTTTTCCGGCAGAACAACGACAATACCGTTACGCTGGAGAGCATGCTGGATCCGCGGGCGCAGGCGGACGCGCTGAAAGTGACCGGCCTCAATGAAGATCATGTCAGCATTCTGTGCAGTCCGGAAATGCTTCGGCACTTCCAGACGGTGCTTGCCGCTACGGAGGAATACAAGGACAAAACCTACGTCCGCTCCAGGGGATACGTGCAGGTGGAGCATGCCTTCGATCCGCCCGGCACGAAAATTCCTTCGCAGATGTCGCTGGTGCTGGCGCCGTCCGGAACGAATCAAAAGGAAAAGCAGCTCAAAATCGATCCGCTTCAATTCCGGCAGGAGACGGGGGCCATCGTGCCCGGCCGATATGATGTCAGCCTCTGCGCGCTGGGGTTCAGGACGGAACCGGATCACCAGGCCCTTGAGGTCAAGGCCGGACAGATAACGGAAGCCAAATTTACGCTGAAACCGCAGGGAATGATCGCCAACCTCATCTACGCCAAAACGGCGCTGGATGACCGCTTCTGGGGATTTTACAGAGAATTGCCGGGAAAAGCGAAAATCCGCTCCATTCGGCTGACCGGCCAGGGCATCTCCCGATCATTGACGCCGGACGACCGAATGAGCGACCGGGAAGTGCTGGCCACCTTTCTGGCTTCCCGGGACTACGCCCACAAAAACTCTTTTGCTTTTTTTGATTTGCCCGCGGGAGCGTATGATTTAACCATTGAAGCCGACGGCTGCGAAGCCTGGTCGGAAAAAGTAAAAGCGCAGCCCGGAGAATTTGTTCCCCCAGCGCCCATTCGGCTTATTGTGAAATAAAAAGGATTTATTTTCTTTCCTGCAGGATTCGGCGAACCCGGTCGAGCTCCTGCTCATTGTCCACTTCCACGGAATCGTGCGGCGTGATCACCACCTTGATTTTGTAGCCGTATTCCAGCGCCCGAAGCTGTTCCAGGGCTTCGAGCTTTTCCAGTTTCCCCTCGGGCAGTTTGGTGAATACACCAAGGAAATCAAGTCGATACGCGTAAATCCCGTGATGCTTGTAGTAGTCCGCCGCAAGATTTTTGTCGCGCACAAAGGGAATCGTCGAGCGCGAAAAATACAGCGCGTTGAAGTCGGCGTCAAAAACCACCTTGACCGCGTGCGGGTGGGTGATTTCCTCCGGCCGAATGATTTTGTAAATCAGCGTGGACATGCCGACAGCGGGGTCCGCCAGCAGGGGCGTGATCACTTCATCCACCTGCATCGGCTCGAAAATCGGCTGGTCGCCCTGAATGTTGACGACAATCGCATCGGCGGAAAGATTCAAAAACCGGACGGCTTCGGCAATGCGGTCCGTGCCGGAGCGGTGCGCCGCAGACGTCATGACGGCATTGCCGCCGAATTTTTTCACTGCGTCAAAGATACGCTGATCGTCCGTGGCCACCGCCACATAAGGCACGGCTTTGGCCTGCGCTACTCGTTCATAAACATGCTGAATCATCGGCTTGCCTAAAAGATCGGCCAGGGGCTTGCCGGGAAAACGGCTTGATTCATAGCGAGAGGGGATGATGCAGACAATATCTCTTTTCATTTTAAATTTCCTAAATGCGGATCGGATTTTTGCAGATAGTTGCAGACGTAATCGCGGACGGAATCTTCCAGCGTTGAAAAATCAAACCGAAAGCCTGCCTTTTTAAGCTTCGTCATTTCCGCCTCGGTAAAATACTGATACTGATTGCGCAGTCCGTCCGGCATTTCGATGTATTCAATGTTCGGCTTTCGGTCCATCGCCGCATAAACCGCGTTGATCAGGTCGTTCCAGGTTCTGGCCTTGCCCGTGCCCAGATTGAAAACGCCGTTTGTTTCCGGATTTTGCAAAAGCCACCACATGGCGTTGACACAGTCCTTGACATAAACAAAATCGCGCATCTGACCGCCGTCGGGATACTGGGGCAGGTAGGATTTGAAGAGGCGGACTTTGCCCGTTTCCCGAATCTGGTGGAAGGCTTTGAAAATGACGCTGGTCATGTCGCCCTTGTGATATTCATTGGGGCCGAAGACATTGAAAAACTTGACGCCCGCCATCTTCTTTTCCAGCTTTTGCCGCAGAACCCACAAATCGAAAACCTGCTTGGAGTAGCCGTACATGTTGATCGGCTTGAGCGCCGGGATTTTGCCGTGATCGTCCGAGAAGCCCTGCGATCCGTCGCCGTACGTCGCGGCGGAGCTGGCATAGATGAAGCGGACATCGTGGTCCAGCGCCCATTCGGCCAGGGCCCGCGTGTAGGCAAAATTATTCTCCCACAGGTAGTCCGCGTCGCGCTCAGTCGTCGAAGAGCAGGCGCCCATGTGGACAATGGCTTCAACCCTGCCCGCCTCAAAAGGCAGGTCGTCGTCGCAAACCATGTCGAAGAAAATGTCCTTGTGAAGGTAATCTTCAAACCGCAAAGAAACCAGATTCTTCCACTTCTCCGACGTTCCCAGGCGGTCAACAATCAGAATGTCGTCGATGCCCTCCGAATTCAATTTCCAGACAAAGGCGCTGCCGATGAATCCGGCTCCGCCGGTGACGATGATCATTTCACTTTCTCCTTAACGTATAGATTGCGCTTTCGTAGTAATACCGAAAGTGCGGTCTGTCAATGATGAAAATGGAAAGAGATCAGGCAAATGTCAATCGTAAAGATGCAACCCCGATTGCCCCGAGGATGACAACGCTAAGAACGAAGTAATCGACGTTGAAGTAAATCCGCAAGATCTCTGCGCCCGTCCAGATTGATGCGGCCCTCTTTAAGATTATTGGCGCTGAGCTCCAGTATTTTCAACAATGCCAAACTTTCCTGGGATTGTTCAAAAGAACGAATATCCTGAACAATAACTTTAGCTTCGCCGTTCTGCGTTATGATCAAGGTCTTTCGATTGTCCGAAACATCTTTAATGACTTCCGAAGCATGTGCTTTGAAGTAACTTATCGGTTTTATGTCTTCTGACGGCATCATAATTAAACCTCCATCAATTGACTACAATGTTGACCATTAACAGGTTGATGCCAAATGAACAATAGAATACTTAAATACTTAAGGGTGTCCCCCCATCCATCCCAATGCTTGTCGGAGGCGGCTGCTGTGAAGACCTGATCGACTTCGGCAAGCATTTGATAACTTTGGGCGTTGAGATACTCTGGTCGGTTAAAGATGATCTGCGTTACTTTGCCGGGCTTATACTGGACCTGTTGGTATTCCATGAGACCCCCCTTTTTTAAATTTTTTGGTTCTTCACCCCTGTGATTTGACCATCGGCGCTTGGACCCGCTTCCTCTCCTCCCAACCGGATCCGCCGGTAGCAAGCCGTTTCTCTGTCGTACAGGGCGCAATCGTTGTTCGCCACTGCCCCGACGACGACAATGTAGCGTTCTGAATCTTTCATCGAAAACGTTATATCTCGGGGAATCTCCTCCCGAGTCACTTTTTCATTCCTTAAGCGGAACAGGACCGGGGTGTGGGAGTGGCCGCAAAACATGATATGATGCGCCGTCTGATGGAAAATCTTACTAGCCTTAACCGTTGTGCCGTCATCAACGGGTTCATAGAATGACCGGAGGGAGTCATAGGGCAGGGAGTGCGCAAAACAGAGACCATCCATGACTATGGTCGTTTGCAGCGACTTGAGATACGCCCGCAGTTCAACTTCCGCTTGATTCTGCCCCGGACGTCGTTCATTGAGAAGTGTCTCTGCCTGGAAATCATTATTTCCTTTGACCGTCAGCATCCGGTGCCGTTGCAGGACCTGCATGGTGGTTATCCAGGAGGATTCCTGCAACGTATCGCAGAAATCACCTAAGTGGATCAGTCGTTCCGCGCCGGCAGCCAGGAGAGCGCTGGCGGCCAACTCCGTTCGCTCAAAGTCGCCATGGCTGTCGGCGATCAGGCCGATTCGTCTGACCTCCCCCAACGACTTCTCCCGCTTTTGTAGAAAAACATTCTTCATTTTCTGCCCGGTTTTTCAAGAGTTGCTACATTACCTTTACCCTTTATCCATTGTCCGTTCCATCATTTAAAAGAACACCTTAATAATAGCATGATTACCGAAAAAACATCATCTAGGATGCGTTTTCCCTCAGCACTCTGCGCAGGAGTTTTCCCGACGGATCCCGCGGAATGCTGTCCCTAATAAGGATCGCTTTGGGTACGCGATAGTCCGGCAGATGCTCCCGGCAGTATTGAAACAGGGCTTCCCGGTCCGGCGGTTCTCCTTCCTTCAGGGCGACGGCCGCGACGATCGCCTGACCCTTCATCCGGTCGGGCACCCCGATGACCGCCGCATCTTTCACGCCGGGATGCCGCATCAGAACCTCTTCGATCTGGGCGGGATAGACGTTGAATCCCCTGGAAATGATCATGTCGTCCTTGCGGTCGATCAGATAGAAAAATCCGTTTTCGTCCATGCGGGCAAGGTCGCGCGTGTAGAACCACCCGTCTTGCAAAACGGCAGCGGTGAGCTCCGGATTGTTCCAGTAGCCCCGCATGATCTGCGGCCCCCTGACAACCAGCTCCCCGATCTCACCCGGTTCACATTCCCTTTGACCGGTTTCCAGATCCATGATTTTCGCCTGCGTGTCCGGAAGGGGCACGCCGACCGATCCCACCGGCCCGCCTTTCGGATAGGGCGACATGTGCGTCGCGGAGGACGCTTCGGAAAGGCCGTAGGCTTCGATCATTCGCTTTCCGGTCAGGCTTTTGTAGCGGTCATGGAGCGCGGCCGGCGCGGGCGCTCCGCCGCTGGTGGCCACCAGAATGGAGGAAAGGTAGTCCCGGGCCGTCTCATCGGGAAGCGAAACGATCGCCTGCCAGAGACTGGGCACAGCCGGAAACGATATCGGGCGGTGGGTTTCCAGCATCTTCGTCATGGACAGGATGTCCATCGCGTCCATTCGGGGAAGCAGCAGCATTCGGTATCCCTTGCTCACCGGAATCAGCAGGCCGGCCGTCATTCCAAAGACGTGAAAAAAGGGAATGACGCACAGCACCGCCGCGTTCCCCGTGTGTTCGTGGCCCATCCATTTGTCCGATTGCGTCGTGCTGGCAACAAGATTGGCATGCGTGAGCGTGGCCGCCTTGGGTGCGCCCGTGGAGCCGCTGGTGTATTGCAGCACGGCGACATCCGTGGTTAAGACCTCAACGTCCGGCCCGGCCGCGTCGCCTGCGCAAGCCATCAAATCGGAAAAGATCTGCGGGGCGGGCATGCCCTCCGTCAGGGGAATCTTTTTCTCCATGCCGAACACGGAATGAAGAATGACGTTTTTCACAGAGGTTTTGGAAATCACCCGGTAGAGATTTTTGGCAAACAGATCCAGCGTAATGGCCATTCTCGCGCCGGAATTGATGAGGCAGGCGGCCAGTTCCTCTCCCGTGATGCCGACGCTTAAGTTGACCGCGACCGCGCCGAGTTTCAGAATCGCGAAAAAAGAAATGACGTAGGTAGGCGAATTGATCAGAATCAAAGCGACGCGGTCTCCTTTTTTCACGCCCTGCCCGTTTAGAACGGCGGCGAACCGGTTGACCTTCCGGGCAAGTTCGGCGTAGGTCGTATCCGCGTCGTTGAACGTCATGGCGATATATTCCGGATGCGCCGCCGCCGTCTTTTCCAGAAATGCATAAACCGGCGCATTCGGATACTGAAGCGTCCGGGACACATGCTTCGCGTATTGTTTGAACCAGGGCTGTTCCATGTTTTCTTCCTTTCCAAAACGGGACTATCGGCCGGCCGCGTGGCCAAAGCGCCGGCAGTATCGATAAAAGCGCGCCAGCGCGCCGATGGCCCTTTCAAACGACGGGTAGGCCGGAATCCCCGCTCTGCAGAACCGGGCACGCAGATCGGAACCCTGCCGAATGAGGTCGGAATCGCCTCCGTCGTAATCAATGGTGAAGACGGTGGGCTTGGCCTGCCTGCGGCTTTGAATGAACTCCACAATCTCAGCAAACGAATCCGAGGTCAAGTCCGGGCTGTGGAAAGCGATGCGCGGGATCAGGCGGTCGACGACCACCATGTGAATGCTATCATCCTCGTAGGCCGCATTGAGCGCCTCGAAAAGAAAATCATTCACCAGATAGGTTCCCCAGAAATCGAGGGGATTCCCGGCAATACTTCCGGCCACCGGCACGAAGGGCCGAATCCTGCCCATGCTTCGGTCCGTAAGTGTCGGCACTTCCAGACCCGCCCGAATGCACGCGTCGGAAAAAATAACACTGTTTCCCCCGCCGCCTCCGACAATAAACACGCCTTTCCCCCGGGTTTTCGGCAGCAGGGAAAAAGCCAGGCAGGCATCCACCCATTCCTGAAGGTTCGTGACGGGAACAATGCCGGTCTGTTCAAAAACCGATTTCCAGATCACGGGATCGCCCGCCATCCGTCCCGTGTGAGATGAAACGGTCGCCGCTCCCCGGCGCGATTCCCCGCCTTTAAGAAGAATGATGGGTTTCCGGGGTGTCACGCGCCTGGCGAGATCAAAAAAGCGCCGTCCGTCCCGAATGCTTTCCAGATAAACGGCGATCAGATCGACATCGGAATCGCCCGCCATGAACTCCAGAAAATCCGGGCTGTCCAGCACGGCGGCGTTCCCGATGCTTGCCGCCTTGCTCACCCCGACGCCCAGCGAGCTGATATATTCCGTGAATCGCTGCGTCACGCCGCCGCTCTGAGAAATAATCCCCAGGCGGCCGTCTAGCCCCGGAATACCGCCCCAGGCCGTCAGATGGCTTGCGGGACTGTAGGGGCCCATACAGTTCGGCCCGATGATCCGCAGATTGCGCTCTTTGGCAATGGCGGCAAGCCGCGCCTCCAGCTCCCGCCCTTCCGGCGTGCCGATCTCGCTGAATCCCGCCGTCAGGACATGAATGAAACGCGCGCCGACATCGGCGCATTCCGTAAGCGCGGCCGGCACGAGATCGGCCCGAACGGCCACCATCACCAGATCCGGAACCTCCGGCAGGGCGCGAAGCGACGGATAGGCTTTCAAACCCAGAACCTCCGTCGCCTTCGGGTTGATCGGATAAAGACGCCCCGAGTATCCCGCCTTCAGCCAGTGATGAAGGAAACTTGACCCTCCGAAACTCATGGACTCCCGGGACACGCCGATCACGGCGATGCTTTCGGGATTGAAAAAGCTGCCCAGTTCACGCGCGTTTTTAAGGCTCATCCTACCCCCTGTCATTTTTTCAGCATAATCCGCGCGTCCGCGACAATGCAGGATTTGGCCGTGCACATGACGGGGTTGAGGTCCACCGATTCCACGACGTCCCGCATGTCCATCATCAAATGAGAAAAGGCAACGATCGTCTTTTTCAGCGCGTTGAGGTTGACGGGCTCCGAGCCGCGATACCCGGTCAGCAGTTTGCGGGCGGCAAGCTCCTGAATCATGTGGTCCGCGTCTCTGGTTTTCAGAGGCGCCATCCGCAGGGAAACATCTTTGTAAATCTCCACCCCGACGCCTCCCATCCCCAGAAGAATCATGGGGCCGAACTGAAAATCATTTTTCGCTCCGACGATCAGTTCGAGACCCTTGACCATTTCGGCAATCAGCATTCCGGCAAAGCCGTCGATTTTAGACAGACGCGCAAGCGTCCTGACTAGCGTCTCGTCATCTTTGATGCCAACCACCACGCCCTTCACATCCGATTTGTGGACCACGGCAGGCGACACAATCTTGGCCACCACCGGGTAGCCGATTTTCCGCGCCGCCGCAACGGCCTCGCCTTCGGTCGCGGCAACGCCGAATTTCGGCGTCTTGAAGCCATAGAGGGACAAAATCTTCTGCGCGTCAGGCTCCAGCACCCAGCCCCATTTTCGGGATTTTTCAAAAATGGCTTTGACTTCCTTTTTCAGCATGACTGCCTCCTTGCCAGAGCTTTTGCCATCAGCACGGCGCCTTCAATAGAAGATGACGCCGGAATGCCGTTGAGCTCAAAGCCTTCGATCAGCATGTTGTATTTTTCGACGTGCGGGACATACGCGATGAACGGTTTGCCGGACTGACGGCACACAGAGCTCAATCGAACGCCGATGTCCAGGCTGACGCCCGGAATGTAGGGAAGGAGCAGCACCACGACGCAGTCGATTTCCGGCGAAGCGGCCAGCACCCGCGCGCAGGCGACGAAATCGTCATCCACGGCGCTGCCGGTGAGGTCCGCCGGGTTCCCCAGCGACGCGATGGCCCGAACGCTTTCCGTGAGCTGGTTTTTGATATCCGTTTTGGTTTGGTCGGAAAATTCCGGAACGGCAAGCCCCGCCATGGAACAGGCATCCACCGCCATCGCTCCGTGTCCGCCGCTTCCGGTGATGATGCCGATGCGGCCCTCGATCGGCCGGGTGTAGGAGCTCAGGACTTCGCAAAAGGAAACCATTTCGTTTTCGCTTACCGCCTCAATGATGTTATGCTGCGCGACCGCGGCGGCGAAACTGGCGTAGTCACCGGCCAGCGACGCCGTGTGGCTGGATACGGCGCGGTTTCCGGCGGCCGTTTTCCCCGATTTCATGATCACCACCGGTTTGGAGCAGACGTCCGCCGCCTGAACAAACTCCCTTCCTTCTCCCTCGCCGAATCCCTCGATGTAATAGGCAATGACTTTCGTGGCCGGATCATGCGCCAGATAGGCCAGCAGCTCCTTTTCCCGAATAAAAGCCTTGTTCCCGATGCTGACGGCCTTGGCCATGCCCACGCCCTGCTGGGCAAACTTGATCATGTGGTCCACCAGAATTCCGCCGCTCTGGCTGACGAATGTCACTCCGCCCGCCTCCGGCTTGATCATGCGTTCGATCGGCAGGAAAAACGTATCAACGCGGAAGGGAACATATACGCCCAGGCAGTTGGGGCCGATAAAAGGCAGCCCGGCCTCCCTGGCCATGTCCACGATGCGATCCTGCAGATCGCCCCGTCCTCCTTCGCTGAACCCTCCGGAAATCACGGTGGCGGATTTCACCCCCGCCGCAATGCAGTCGGCCATAACGTCCGGGACCAGCTCCGCCCGCGTCGCAATGACGGCCAGATCGATTTTGGCCGGAATCTCCGCCACGCGGGGATAAACCGTTTCGTTATGCAGCGAGCCGCCCCTGGGATTGACCGCGTAAACCTTTACGGGATAGCGATGGTTGTTTTTGTCATAGATCACATTGGCGGGATGGCGGTCGTTGCTTGCGGAAACGCCGATCACCGCCATGGTTTTTGGTTCAAACAAAGGCTTCAGATTCATGAGACCTCCCTTTTGTTTGCGGTTTTCATCAATGGATATGGCACAAATCGTCGTTCAGCAACAGGGCTTTGCAGATCGGGTCTCCCTTCAGCATGAGAAAATTGATTTGTCGCCCGGTGACGCCGCCCGAGCCGCGGTGTGAAAAAAAATCGTCCTCACGGCAGACGGTGCACAAACCGGATGCGTCAATGGAGGCGTCGGGAATGCCGCAGTCTATGAGCTGTCCGCGATTGGCTTGAACCAGATCCAGCATCCAGCGATCCTTGCGCTTTGACGGAAACAAAAAGTTTTTTGCGTCCGGATGAAGCCGAAACGCGTCAGCGGCGGGCGCGTCCACTTCATAGCAGCAGCGGCCGATGGACGGGCCGATCGCCGCCAGCAGATCGACCGGCCGGGAGCCGTATTGATTTTGCATCAGGCGAACGACTTTGGCCGTGATGCCGGCGGCGGTCCCGCGCCATCCCGCGTGCACGGCAGCGATCACCTGATTCTCGGGATCCGCCAGAAACACCGGCACGCAGTCCGCCGTTTTAATGCAGATGGCCAGATGGACGCGGTCGGTCACGATGGCGTCATAATTCAGGTCTTCGCGCGAGGTAAAATACTCGCCCCGTGACGGGATAACCAGAATGCCGTCCCGGTGCACCTGGTTGAGCACCAGGAAGTTCTCCACCGGGATGCCGAACGCAGCAGCCAGCTTGTTCCAGTTTTGCAGCACGCGAAATTCCTCGTCGCCTTCCCGAAAGCTCATATTGAGGCTCTGGTAGTCATCCTCGGAAACGCCTCCCTTTCGTGCGCAGAAAGCGTGCTCCAAAAAACCACAGGCCGCAAGACCGGAGGATTGCAGATAGGGGATGCCTTTTGCGTTCGACCATGAAAACATTGCTTCCGTCCTTTGTCTCCTCTTTTTGCCAGAGGCGCGGGAGGAATGTTGCCGCTTTTTGCCGTTTATCGTAAAGCATCCTTCCAGGTTTGTAAACCCGTTTGTCCGGGCCCTCCCGGCGAAGCCGAGCGGAACAGATCCAGCAGGCCCTCCAAATCCCGCGGCAGTGGCGCGGTAAAAACCATTCTTTCACCGCTTTGCGGGTGCAGAAAGGAAAGTTCCGCGGCATGCAGCGCCTGGCGCGACAGCGCTTTAATGCCGGCTTTGAGCGCCGCGTTTTTGACGCTTTGCCCTTTGGACGCCCCGCCGTAAACCATATCACCGATCACGGGATAGCCGCGTTCGGCCAGATGCACGCGAATCTGATGCGTCCGGCCGGTTTTGATTTCAATATCCAGAAGCGTGGCCGTGCCGTAGCGCTCGCGAACTTTCCACAGCGTCAGCGCGTCTTTGCCATGCCGGCTTTTCGTGGACATTTTTTTGCGGTCTTTCGGGTGGCGTCCCACCGGCAGAACAATCTCGCCGCTTGCGCCTTTGACGTCTCCCCAGCAAAGCGCGATATATTTCTTGTGCACGTCATGCTTCTCAAACTGCGCGGAGAGCTTGCGGTGCGCCTCGTCGGACTTGGCGGCAACGATCAGGCCGGATGTTTCCTTGTCCAGCCGGTGGACAATTCCCGGCCGCAAAAAGCCGCCGATGCCGGAAAGATCCCGGCAGTGAAAAAGAAGCGCGTTGACAAGGGTTTGATCCGGATTGCCCGGCGCGGGGTGCACCACCATGCCCGCCGGTTTGTTGACGACAATGATGGAGCCGTCTTCGTACACAATGTTCAGGGGAATGTCCTGCGGGGCGGCGGCGGCCTCGACCGCCGGCTCCAGATGCAGCTCCACCCGGTCGCCTGCCTTAAGATGCTGGCTCGCCTTCGGCTCCCTTCCGTTCACGGTTACATTGCCTTCTTCAACAGCGTATTTAATTTGCGATCGGGAGAAAGCCGGATCGGCCTGGGAGAGAAATACATCCAGGCGCTGCCCGGCCTGCGCGGAATCGACGGTAAAAGACAGGTTTTGGGATTCCTGGTTTTCGATGGACACGACATTCTCCAGCAAAAAGCAAACTTGACGAATCAGGCGTCATGAAGACGCAGGCGGCAACTCATCGGGCTGTTGCCCAAATATCCTTTTCGCCAGGGCAACAGCCCGTCAACTCCTGATATCCCGGATTTCCGCCTGTGCGGAAATGACTTGGTGGATGTGTCTTCGGAAGCGGCCTCGGCCCTCGGATTCCCGACTGCGCGGCAGGGGCCGGCCTGCGTCACGGGGAGTCGGCAAGGCCTCGCAGGGCGTCCACCACAAAGCCGAATTCGTCTTCGGCCACGGTGCGCAGATCGATTTGAATTTCGTCTTCATCCACTCGGACAATGACGGGCACCGCCGCCCTGCGCAGACTGGCTTCCATTCGGCTGGCGGACATCTTGGCGGACTTCACCGTGACGACGGCCGAGGGAATGTCCTCGGTCGGAAGCGATCCGCCGCCCGCGGCCGCCATGGAATCTTTAAGCTCATACGTTAAACCGGAAAGGCCGGCGCGTTTGAGTTTGGCCATCAGTTTGCGGGCGCGCTTTTTGACGTCGCCCAGCGGCTCGGTCAGCGCCCGAAGGGAGCGCAGGTTCCGGGGGGCGTCCCCGGGCGCCAGATAGCGCATCAGGGTCGCCTCGAGGGCGGCCAGCGTGAATTTGTCGATGCGCAGCGCGCGGTTCAGCGGATTTTTCTTGATGCGCGCCACGATGTCTTTTTTGCCGACAATGATGCCCGCCTGCGGACCGCCCAGAAGCTTGTCGCCGCTGAAGGTCACCACATCGACGCCCGAATCCAGCACTTCGCGCACGGTCGGTTCGTGCTGCAGCCCGAACTCGGCGAGATCCACCAGGCAGCCGCTGCCGAGGTCGTCAAAAACGGGAATCCCGTGGTGCTTGCCCAGCGCCACCAGGGGCAGAAGTTCCGCCTCCTCGGTAAATCCCACAATCCGGTAATTGCTGGTGTGAACCTTCAAAATCACGCCGGTATTCGGACCGATGGCTTTTTCATAATCAGCCAGGCGCGTGCGGTTGGTGGTCCCCACCTCGCGCAGAATGGAATTGCTTTTGGTCATGACGTCCGGAATGCGGAATTCGCCGCCGATTTCGATGAGCTCCCCGCGCGAGACAATCGCTTCCTTGTGCTCGGCCAGCGTGTTGAGCGTGAGCAGAACAGCCGCCGCGTTGTTGTTGACGATCAGGGCGTCCTCCGCCCCGGTGAGCGCGCAGATCAGGCCGGTGACATGATCGTAGCGCAGGCCGCGCTCGCCGCGAATCAAATCAAATTCCAGATTGGAGTAGCCGCGCCCGACCTCCACGATGCGGTCCACCGCTTCGGCACAGAGTGGCGCGCGCCCCAGATTGGTGTGCAGAATGACGCCGGTGGCGTTGACCAGACGCCGTAATTTGAAGCGATGCAGATCCGCCATCCGCTCCTCCACGGCGCGGGCGGCCGAGGCCGCGTCAAAGGAAAGTGACGGCAGGGCTTTGTCAGCCGCGGACAGGATCTGATCGCGCAGGCGCTGCACGATCTCCCGGCAGGCTTCCCGGACAATGTCCTTTGACGCCTTTGAATAAATTCCGTTTTTTTCCAAAAGCCCGATCACGTCGTCAATTTTTGGAAGGCCTTTGAGCAATGCTTTTCGTTTGTCGTCCATAACTCACTCCAGATTCCAACGCGCCATCATCTGCTTACCCTATAAAATGTCATTTCGAGGGAGCAAAGCGATCGAGAAATCCATGTCCCTATCGTATGCGAGGAATCTTAAGATTTCTCCCTTCGGTCGAAATGACAAACCACTAAAATACATCAGCAGCACTAGCCCAATCCGGCCTCCCGGCGGCAGTGGTCGCGGAAATTGTTCACCGCGATGAAAAACTCCCGCATCATGACCACCCAGAGATAGCGTCCGCGGGGCGTCAGATGCAAACGGGGCGTAAAGTAGCGAAACGATCCGGCCAGGGTAAACGCGGCCATTTCCTTCCACAGGGTTTTTAAAAACCGTCCGCCGTATTTTTTCTCCATCTCCTCAACATTCATCCGGGTGCTGAAAAGCTTCATCAGGAAGTCGTAGCGCATCCGGTCGGGCGGATCGAACCGGCGCGAGGCCTGAATCGGCAGGCGATCCTTCGACAGATCCTGAATGTACTTTTCGATGTCGAATGTGTTGGCGTAGCACATGCCCTGCAGGTAGCCGATGGCGCCGCTTCCCAGGCCCGCGTACTCGTCAAAGTCAACAACGTACTCGTCGATAAGCGACTGGGCGGCTTTCTTGCGCGAAAAGCACCAGGCCGAGGATGAATCATAATCCGGCTCCAGGCGCCGCCGGATCAGCCGGAAAAACGACGGTTCCCGCCGGAAATTCACGTCGCCCAGCGTTTTTTGCATCCGCCGGCTGGCAAACTCGGAAACCATCAAAGGGTAAAACGTGATCTGCTGCATTCTCAGTTTCAGCAAAACCGCCAGATCGGCCTCCAGCATTTGGCCGGTCTGTTCGGGAAAGTTGAAGATCATGTCGGCGTTGAGCGTGTCAAATACCCCCTGCGCGGCGCTGAGACGCGCCGCGATGTCTTCTCCCGAACCATATTTGTCATAGCGCGCCATTTTCTTCAGCAGACCGTCGTCGAACGTTTGCACGCCCACGGAAAGCCGATGAACTCCCGCCCGTTTCAGAACGGAAAGATGGGCGTCCGTCAGGTGGTTCGGATTGGTTTCCACCGAAACGGATTCTATGGGAAACAGATCCCGGGCAATCTGAAGCGTTTCCGCCAGTTCGTCCATCAGAATCGTGGGGGTTCCGCCGCCCACGTACAGGCCGGAAAACCGGTAGCCCTGACGGCGGTAAAGGGCCATTTCCCTGCGCAGGGCCGCATGATAGCGCCGGGCCAGCGGTTCGTCGAGGCGAACGCGGTGAAAGGAGCAGTAGGGGCAAAGTTCTTCGCAAAAAGGAATATGGACATACAGCAGACGCCGTTGGTTGTCGGCGCAGGCGGGCAGCCCCGTCGTATCGTCTTCTTGAAAATTCAGGGCGCGGGCAAACTGTTTTTTCGCCGTACTGGCGACGATGGAATTGATCACAATGCAAGGTCTTTCGCTGTATTCCGGTACACGTTGTGCTTGTTTAACAAAAGATGGGGCCAATTTGCAAGCTGCGTTTGCTTGAAATAACGGCTGATCGGTGTTATAGGTCTTGAAAAATCAGCGAACCGGTGCAAACAAGATGGCCCCCAAAAGAGTTCTAACCCTATGGAATGACAACGGTGTCAACGAAACGGACACTTCCGTGCTGCGAAAAAAGTCGGTGGAGATGAAAACGCCGCTTGACGCCGCGGAAAAAGCCGAAATCAAGGCGCTCGTCGATTCCTTTACCTGCCGGGACGATGCTTCGGGGCTGGCCGGTCCTCAGATCGGCGTGAATAAACGAATCATCATTTTCCGCAATAAAACTGGGAACGACCAAAAGAAAAAAATGTCGCCGGAGGATTACGACGTTCTGGTCAATCCTCGAATCACCCAGGCGCGCGGCGAGAAGGCGGCGGCGGCCGAAGGATGCCTTTCCTGCCCGGACATTCAGATCGACGTGGAGCGGTTTCCCGAAATCAAGGTTCGCGCCTTAAACGAAAAAGGCGAAAAAATCAGCAAACGCTATCTGGACTGGACCGCCCGCGTGGTTCAGCATGAAATCGATCATCTGGACGGCAAACTCATTGTGGATTATGAGGGAACCCTCTACTACCCGAAAAGCAAACAGGCCCTGATCGACAAGCTTTTCAAATAGCAGCAGACTCAGCGAGGAGCGCTTTTCATGAAAAAAACGCCTTTGTACGACCGTCATGCCGCTCTGAACGCCAAAATCATCGACTTCGGCGGCTGGGCCATGCCGGTGCAATACACAAGCGTCATCGAGGAACACCGCGCGACCCGCGCCCATGCCGCCCTGTTTGACATCTGCCACATGGGGGAAATTGAAGTGAAAGGGCCGCAGGCGCTGGATCTGCTGCAGTTTGCCCTGACGCGCGACCTGGCGGGGCAAAAAACCGGACAGGTGAAACTCTCCGCGCTGCTCAATGACCGGGGCGGCATCATTGACGACCTGACCGTGTACAAGATGGATCGGGAC
>JAQUVQ010000075.1 GCA_028693285.1 Smithellaceae bacterium | reverse complement strand
GACCTGCATCGGTCCCTATGATTCCCCGCGCAGCAGGCTGCCGGGAAGCGGCGGGGTCAATCCCATCGGGGCTCTGGCCAGGCGAACGCTGATCATCGTCCAGCATGATCCCCGGCGTCTTGCCGAAAAAGTCGACTTTATTACCACCCCCGGCTATCTCAACGGACCCGGCGCCCGCGAACGATGGGGACTGCCTGCCGCAACCGGTCCATGGGTCATTATTACCAATAAAGGTGTCATGCGCTTCGACGCGGAAACCAAGGAAGCTTATCTGGAAAGCTATCATCCGGGCTGCACCCTGGAGGAAATAAGGAAAAATACCGGCTGGGATTTGAAAATCTCCGCGGAGGTCCACGAGACGGAACCGCCCAGGGCCGTGGAGCTGAAGGCGATTCGGGAAGTTCTCGATCCGCACCGCATGATTCGGGTTTATGAAGGCAAGGGGTATGTTTAAACTGCTCTGATGTCAGCGCATTCACCGGGCTGATGGAGCGATCAAGATAAAAGGAGAATGGTAAATGGATTTTTCATTGAATGAAGAACAAAGAATGTTGATTCGAACGCTTCAGACCATGGGAGAGCGGGAAAAACTGAAGGAACGCGCGGTGCAGATTGATCGATCGGGGGAATTTCCCGCCGATCTGCTTGGAAAATATGGAAAGATGGGATTGCTGGGGATGACGCTTTCACCGGATCACGGCGGAGGCGGACAGCCGGCGCTCAATGCCCTTCTGGCGATTGAGGAAATGGCCAAGTACAGCCCCATCATTGCCGGACCGATCTTTGAGTCCAATGTAGGGCCGGTGCGGGTTATCGATATGTTCGGGACCGAAGAGCAGCGGAAAACGATTGTTCCAGGGGTGTGCAAGGGAGAGCTCAGCGTATCCGTCTGCATGACGGAGCCGGAAGCCGGTTCGGACCTGACCTCTTTGAGCACAAAGGCCGTTGATGACGGCGACCATTACATCCTCAACGGCCGAAAGGTCTTTATCACGGGCGGCGGACACGCAAGCCATTATTTTGTATATACCCGTTTCGGAGACGCTCCCGGCTACAAGGGAATCGGCGGCCTGCTGGTCGAAAAGGGAACACCGGGCTTTACCTTCGGCAAGCAGGAAGATTTTCTCGGCCTTCGGGGCATGCCTTCCTGTGAACTGATCTTTGAGGATGTTCGCGTTCCCAAGAAAAACCTGGTCATCAAAGCCGGTGACTTCAATAAACTGATGCTGACCTTTGACATCGAGCGGTGCGGCAATGCGGCCATGTGCCTGGGCGTTGCCGGAGCCGCCCTCAACGAGTCCATCGCCTACGCCCAGGCCCGTCAGGCCTTCGGCCGGCCGATCTGCGAATTCCAGGCGATTCAGTTTATGACCGTGGATATGGCCATGAAGCTGGATGCGGCGCGACTTCTCGTTTACCGGGCCGCCGCGGGTGCGGGGCAGGGACTGCCTTCCATTTACGAGGCTTCCATGGCGAAGTGCTTTGCCAACGAAATGGTGATTGAGGTGACCAACACGGCCATGCAGGTCTTCGGAGGCTACGGCTACAGCAAGGAATTCCCGGTGGAGCGGATGCTCCGTGACGCCCGGGCGTGGGGCGTGGCCGGCGGAACCGTGCAGATGCTTCGTCTGACCATGGCCAGCGTTCTGTATGGCCGTCGCTTTGATCAGCGCCGCGGGAAATAGGGGTAAGCTTTATGGAACCGGACAGCGGTATTTCAAGTCTCTTTTGAGCCGCTCCGTTGTCCGGTTCCGAAATATTTTTTTACTTTATCAAACGATCGATTTCCATCATCAGCGTTTGTGTCTGTTCCGGCAGCAGGCCAAAGCCCATGTCTTTCCGGTACAGAACATTCAAATTCTGATCGACGATCAGATACACCCGTTTGGACAGGGGCAATATCCAGTGATCCGCGTCGTACCTTTTGGCGATTTTGCCCTTTTCATCGACCAGCAGGGTCATGTTGTGCAGTCCGTGTTTGGCGATGAATTTCCGGTGTGATTCAGCCGAATCCCGCGACAGGCCCAATATTTTCACTTTTCCGGCTTCGTATTTTTTGATGTTTTGTTGAAACTCAACAAACTGGCGAATTCAGACCCCGGTATCGTCTTTGGGATAAAAGGCCAGCACGACGGCGCGGTATTCTTTCACCGCATCGCTGAGCTTCCACATTTTTCCGTCCTGATCCGGCAGCGCAAAGTCAGGCGCGGCCTGCGCGGGTGAGGCGGAAGGCGCCTGGACGTCCGCTTTGGCGCCGGCTGCCAGAACAAGTATGAAAAGCAAAACCATCATCAAAGAAATTCGTCGCATGTTTCCTCCCCGGAGATATTTTTGCGGCGGGCGGCTCAAGAACGGGGCCGCCCGCCGCCGGTTGTCTAAAAGAATCAATCGTCAAACGCCATTTTGGTTTTCCAGACTTCCCAGACCCTGCCTACCAGGTCAGGGCCGGGTTTGAGCGTCGCTTTGCCGGGCTTCCAGCCGGACGGTGTTGCCTCCGCACCCTTGGTTTTGCGGACATGCTGGAACGCCTGAATCTGGCGGATGCTTTCCATCACGTTGCGTCCGACCGGCGGAGTGAGGACTTCAAAGCCCTGGATGATGCCGTCGGGATCGATGATGAACCGGCCGCGGGCCTCCACGCCCGCGTCTTCCAGATAGACGCCGAAGATGCTGCCCACTTTTCCGCCTCCGTCGGAGAGCATCGGGAAAGGCACGCCGCCTTTGACCATTTTGGAGAGTTCATGGTCGTTCCACATCTTGTGGACAAAGACGCTGTCCACGCTCATGGAGAGCACTTCCACGCCCAGTTTTTTAAATTCGGGATATTTCTCCGCGACCGCGGAGATTTCGGTTGCTCAGACAAAGGTGAAATCGCCGGGGTAAAAACACAGGATCACCCATTTCCCGAGAAACTCGGAGAGTTGAACGTTGACAAACTTGCCTTTGTGGTACGCGGGCGCCGTAAAATCCGGCGCCTTCTTGCCGACGGTTACCATGCTTTTCACCTCCTTGATGATGGATGGTTCGGGGGTTTCTTTTTTTGCTGCCGGTTTTTCTCCGACCGGTCCGCCGGTGGGTCTGGCGCAGCCGGCCTTGATTTCCTCAGCCATACATTATTACCTCCTTTCTTTAAAACAGGTGAATCATTTTCAAAAGCCTTTGGCGATACTGAACAGACAGAGGGAGCCATTGCATTGATCTACGTCAACGAGCCGTACGTTTATAAAAACCATTCCGGCTCCCGGCGTGGGGAGGTAAAGGCAACCTCTAATTCCTGTTTGTGCCGCAGGTAATTTTCGTCGTCAAAATACTTTGCCTCCACCGGGCAGTTTTTGATGCAGGCGCAGCATTTGATGCAAATCCCCGTGATGATGGATTCATCATCCGCATCAATGGACCCCACGGGACAAAGACTGACGCAGAGGCCGCAATGAATGCAGTCGTCGCTGGTTTTGGGAACCACCTTGAGGATGGATGCGGGATTGCCGTCCTTATCTCTGGGCCGGTAATAGGGTTGGTAAGGTTTGTTCCCC
Source organism: Smithellaceae bacterium (assembly GCA_028693285.1). GTDB lineage: Bacteria > Desulfobacterota > Syntrophia > Syntrophales > Smithellaceae > UBA8904. Next base: position 3,065 of record JAQUVQ010000075.1, on the reverse strand, counting down.
GGAACGGATAAGGTCCCCGGAGCATTTGGGGAAGCCGAAAGCTTTTGATAAATCTGCCCGGCAAATTCCGTGACGCGAGACAGGTCCTGCTGATCAGGCCGGTTTTGCCCCAGGATTCTGGAAAAGGAGTGTTCTCCGATAAACGCGCCCGCGGCGATGACGTTGAAGCCCCTTGATTCCAGGATGTCCCGCCACTCGATCAGCGCATCGTCATAATGGCGGTTGCCGTAAACCACCACGGCGACGGCCAGCGCGCCGTTCCCTTTGATGGTATTGAGATATTTCAACAATACATTGGGAACCCTGCCCGCATAAACGGGCAGGCCGGCTACGACAATATCATGTTCAGCGAAAGACGCAGGCTCTTTTCTGGCCTCCGGCAATGTAAAATCAACGTTTACGACGGACTTGCCCCCGGAACTTTCCGCAAGCTTTTCGGCAATGCCGGTTGCAATTTTCTTTGTCGTTTCCGTCGCGCTGAAATAAAAAGCTTTTATCCGTTGATTCATGATCCAAGCCTTTCTGTCGGTCTTCAAATGATCAGGACTAATTTTTCATCAGAGCCAGCATCATGGCTTCCGGCACCTGAACGGCGACGACTTCCCCTCTGGCGCATACTTTGCCGTCGGCAAGAAGGCGCGATTCGATTACAACCTTTCTTCCCTTGATTTCCTTGACGCGGCCGCGCACTTCAAGGGGAACGCCCAGCGGCGTGGGCAGCAGGTATTCCACATGCAAAGACGCGGTAAGAAAGCGAATGGGAGGCTGAGTGTCCATTTCGCGGTTTTCAGCGCGGTATTGTGCCGCAGCCGCCGTGCCCGTGGAGTGGCAGTCAATCAGAGAAGCGATCAACCCTCCATAGGCATAGCCGGGCACGGCCGTGTAGCAGGATTTAGGTGAGTGGATGCAGACGGATTCTTCCCCGTCCCAGTAGCTTTTGATCTTCATTCCCTGTTCATTGAGCCGGCCGCAGCCGTAACAGTGGCTCAGATCATCCGGATAATAGTCCTGAAATGCTTTTTGCGTCATGCAAGCTCCTTTTTAAACAAACGTCAGCTTCGTTCCCGCCATGTTCAAAATGAACTGCTGCGGCATCTGCTTTTCCATTTCCATAATCGCTTTTCGCCCTGTGCAGTGCGTGGGAATGATGTACGCCGGATTCATTTTCTGAAGTTCCAGAGTCGTCCGGTCGATCAGAGGTTCGAAAAACGGACCGGAGAGATGGAATCCTCCCATGATGGCGTGAATCCGGCTGATGCCGGTTGCCTTCACGGCGTATTGGACGGTGTTGACTATTCCCGCATGCGCGCAGCCGGATAAGATGACCAATCCTTTGTCTTTCAGGTGCATGACGATGGAGGAATCGTCTTCGATGGCATCCCAGCTTTCCTTGCCGTCTTTCTGGCAATGTGGAAGGGGCCAGCCTTTTTCAAAATCCGTAGTGTGCGGAATGCCGCCCAGAAAGAGAACGGCGCCGTCCAGCATCGGATACGGCCCCTCCGCTTCCATGACGGACAGGCCCGCCTGCCGGACCATATCACGCGTGAATTGAGGGAAATAGATCTTAAATTCTTCGCTGAATTTAAGATACCGAGGCGACTGGAAAGCGGCCGGGTGGACAACCAGAGGAAGGCCGGTCCTGCCGGTCATTGCGGTCAGCTTGGCCATGCCGCCGGTGTGATCGCTGTGGCCGTGCGAAAGCGCCGCAACTTCCACGTCCTTGAGATCGACGCCCAGGGTTTGAGCGTTTTGCGCCGCGCCGTTTTCAGAGAAGCCGAAATCAAAAAGCATCGTGCGCGTTTTGCCTTCCGCCGTGACTTTGACCAGGGCGGAGAAACCGTGCTCCGCCCCGATGGAGGCTTTGATTTCGCCGTCCTTTAAAGGAGCGGCCCGGGTGACGACGGCATTGTTGTCCATGGCCGTCATCTCGATGTAATTGTCCTGCAGGGTCAGAATTTCAACTTTTTCCACAATTTTCAATGCCGCATCCGCCATAACTTTGCCCCTCCTTTTATTGAAGGCAAACCGGATCCTTCCCCGCGCGCGGGATGAAAACTTTCATCCCGTTCTCTTTGGGAACGGCTGTCGTCCTCCGGCGCCCCTGATTTGACATCGTCGATTCCCTTCCGCCTCTGCCGGCGTCTCTCAGTGGTCGCAGACGTTTTCTCCGACCTGCAGCGTGCCCGCGAAATAATCCGTAATGATTCTTTCCGGCGTCTCGGCCGGCGCGCCCACGACCACCTGAATGCCCTGCTGGGCGAAAAGCTGCTGGGCCCGCTGCCCCATGCCGCCGGCAATAATCATGGTCGCGCCTCGTTCGGCCAGCCACGGGGGCAAAAGACCGGGCTGATGAGGCGGAGCGGCGATTTCTTCCTGCTTGATGATTTTTTTGGTCTGCGGATCCACGTCCACCAGCGCAAAGCTCGCGCAATGGCCGAAGTGCATCGACAGTTTTCCTTCCGCTAACGGTATGGCGATTTTCATGGTTGTTTCTCCTTAGGAATCCAGTTTTTTGGTTGAGTTCGTGTCCTGAATCTGATCGATAATATCCTGCATGATTTTTCCGGTCGGCGTTTGTGAAGAATGGTAGATGAACACTTTGCCGGTATCCCCGGATTGTGCAATGCCGGGATCGATGGGAATCGCGCCCAGAAACGGAACCTTCATATCGGAAGCGATTTTTCGCCCTCCGCCTTCCGGCAAAATTTGCGTAAGCTCTCCGCACTTGGGGCAGACAAAACCGCTCATGTTTTCCACAACGCCCAGAACGGGCACATTGACCCGCCGGCAAAAGCTGATGGATTTGCGCACGTCGATGGCCGCGATCTTCTGCGGTGTGGTCACGATCACCGCGCCTGTAAGCGGCTGAATCAACTGGCACAGGGACAGCGGTTCGTCGCCGGTGCCCGGAGGAGCGTCGATAATCAGATAGTCTAGGTCGCCCCAATTCACGTCCGTCAGAAACTGCTTGATGACGCCCATTTTCATCGGACCGCGCCAGATGACCGCGTCATCGGGATTTTGCAGCAAAAAGCCCAGCGACATGACTTTCAGCCCGCCGAATT
>JAQUVQ010000033.1 GCA_028693285.1 Smithellaceae bacterium | reverse complement strand
ATGTAGCATGACGCTTTAAAACAGCCATATGCTGCGTTGCGCTTCATCTTTCGTCACTGCGGCCTACGCAAAAGTAGGCCTCATTCCTCAATATTCGCGCGCCTTGCCTCTGACTGTTTTAAAGCGTGATGGAGAAAACAGTTGTATGGATACGGAAATTACGACCAAAACAAAATTACGGCGGATCAATACCAGGCGCGTAGCGGCGGCGGTTAAGAAGCTTTTTATCGAAGCCAATACGATTCTGGGGGCGGATGTGGTTTCCGCTCTGCGCAAGGGATTAAAGCGCGAAGAATCGCCCGTCGGCCGGCAGGTGCTTGAGAAAATTCTTGAAAACGCCGGAATCGCCGGGCGCGAGGCGATGCCGATTTGCCAGGATACGGGCCTGGCCGTTTTGTTTGTCGAAATGGGCCAGGATGTCCGCATTGCGGGCGGCAATTTACGGGAAGCGATTGAAGAAGGCGTAAGAAAGGCCTATCAGGACGGATACTTGCGAAAATCGGTCTGCGATCCGCTGACCCGTGCCAACACAAAAGACAACACTCCGGCCATCATCCACATGGACGTCGTACCGGGCAATCAATTAAAAATCACCGCCATGCCTAAAGGCGGCGGCAGCGAAAACATGAGCGCGGCCAAAATGCTGACGCCTTCGGCGGGAGTCGAAGGCATTAAAAAATTTATTCTGGAAATCGTGGAAAAAGCCGGCGCCAATCCCTGTCCGCCGATTATCGTGGGCGTGGGAATCGGCGGGTCGCTCGAACAGGCTTGCATCCTCGCAAAAAAAGCGCTTTTGCGCCCGGTGGGCAAAAAAAATAAAAAAGACAAACGCCTGGCGGGCATGGAAGGCGAGCTTCTCAAAAAAATCAATGCGACGGGAATAGGCCCGGCGGGTCTGGGTGGCCGTGTTACTGCGCTGGCCGTTCACGCGGAGATGCTGCCCTGTCACATTGCCTCGCTGCCGGTGGCGGTGAATATACAATGTCATGTCGCCCGACACAAGGAGACGACTCTGTGAAATGCCCCATATGCTGCGTTGCGCTTCGACCTTGAGGCGTTGCGGCGTATGAAAAATACGCCTCACTTCCAAGGCCTTGCGCGCCTTGACTCTGATGCATTTGACAAAGTCGTCATAACTTGTCAGCGCACACGTGGGGGAGGGTGATAAACGGTTTACCCCTCCCCTCAATCCCCTCCCACAAGGGGAGGGGCGGTCAAAGGACGGTAATGGTAAATGGCAACAACACAAAAAATTCATACGCCGTTGACCCATGAAGTTATTGCTTCTCTACGAGCCGGCGACATGGTTCTGCTCAGCGGAGATCTTTACACGGCCCGCGACGCGGCGCACCGTCGCATGTTGGATGCCGTCCAAAAAGGTCTGCCGCTGCCGGTGGATCTGAAGACGGCCGCCATTTTTTACGCCGCTCCCTCGCCAACGCCACCCGGAAGGGTCATCGGTTCCATCGGGCCGACGACCAGCTGCCGGATGGATGCCTTTACGCCTTTGCTGATGGAACAGGGGTTGAGGGTCATGATCGGCAAAGGCAGCCGCTCTCGGGAAGTGGCGGCCGCCGTCAAAAAATACGGCGGGGTTTATTTCGGCGCCATCGGCGGCATCGCCGCTCTCACGGCAAAATGCGTCAAAAAAATGGAATTGGTCGCCTATGAAGACCTGGGCCCGGAAGCCATCCGCATTCTCACTGTCTCGGACCTGCCGCTTGTCGTCGCAAACGATTCGCGGGGAAACGATTTGTACAAAACCGAGCAGAACAAGTGGCGCATCTTCCCGTAATAGCGGTTCATTTGAATAATCAAGAAAAGATATTGACTCAAAAAACCATCTATATTAAGGAAAACGGTCATTTTGTAAACATTCAATGAAGGAGACTGCGATACATGATTGAAGTAAGATGGCATGGACGGGGCGGTCAGGGAGCGGTCACGTCGGTGGAGTTGCTGGCCGTGTCGGCCATCGCCGCCGGAAAGTTCGCTCAGGGATTTCCCAGTTTCGGTCCGGAAAGAAGAGGCGCGCCTGTCGCGGCATTTACCCGTGTTGCCGATAAAAAAATCAATGTCCGCTCGGGAATCTATGAACCGGACGTGGTGCTGGTGCTGGATTCCAGTTTGATCGGACTGGTCAACGTGACCGAGGGCCTGAAGCCGGACGGCAAATTGATCGTCAATACGCCGAAATCGCCGGAAGAGATTCGCACGGCGCTCGATTACAGAGGAACGCTGGCGCTGGTGGACGGCACGGGCATCGCCCGCAAGGAAATGGGGGTGCCGATCGCCAACACCACGATGATCGGCGCGCTTCTCAAGGTAACCGGCATTATGAAGCTGGACGCGATGAAGGAAGCCATAGAACACCGTTTCGGCAGAATCGCCCAGAAAAATCTCAACGCGATGAAACGGGCTTACGACGAAATAACCATATACAATTAAGAGGTAGATCTCAATGGCATTGAAAACATGGAAAGAACTTCCCATTGGCTGCGTGGTTTCCGAGCCGGGAAGCGCCGGAGAATATCATACGGGAAGCTGGCGGTCTCAACGACCGGTATGGGATGACGCGAAATGCATCAAGTGCGGAATCTGCTACGTCTTTTGCCCCGAGGGATGCGTTCAGCAGGGCGAAGACGGTTTTTTCAAGGCGAATCTGGATTATTGCAAGGGATGCGGCATCTGTTCGCACGAATGCTGGCCCCGCGCGATCAAGATGGTGGAGGAGGGATAACATGGGCAAGCGCATCGGAATGGAAGTGGCAGTTGCCGTCGCGGAAGCTGTCGGGCTCTGCAATATCGACATGGCAGCCGTTTATCCCATCACTCCCCAGTCGCACATCGCGGAGCATCTTTCCGATCTGGTCGCCAACGGCCAGATTGACGCCGAATTCGTGACGGTGGAATCCGAACATTCGGCCATGAGCGCGGTCATCGGCGCCTCCGGCGCAGGCGCCCGTTCTTACACGGCAACCAGTTCGCAGGGGTTGATGTATATGCATGAATTGCTGCCGATTGCTTCGGCCATGCGTCTGCCGATTACCATGGCAATCGCCAACCGGGCGGTGTCCGGTCCGCTCAACATTTTAAACGACCACACAGACATCATGCCCCAGCGTGATTCCGGATGGATCTCCGTGTTCGTGGAAAACGGCCAGGAGGCGATCGACATGTCCATTATGGCTTTCAAAATCGCCGAGCACAAAGACGTTATGCTGCCGGTCAATGTCAACATTGACGGTTTTCAGTTGACGCACATGGTGGAACCGTTTGAAATGCCCTCACAGGAAGAAGTCGATGCGTTTCTGCCGCCCTTTGTGCCGCACGCGACCTTGCATCCGGCCAAACCCGTGACGATGGGCGCCTTCGCCATGTCCGACTATTTTACGGAAATCATGAAAGCCAAGGATGAAGCCCTCCTGAATTCCAAAAAGGTCATTCTGGACGTCTGGGACGAGTGGGCCAAAATGTTCGGCCGCTCCTACAAGCCGGTGGAAACCTACAAGGCCGATGACGCGGATGTGCTGATGCTGACGATGGGGTCCATGGGCGAAACCGCGCAGATGGCGATCGACCAGCTTCGGGGCAGGGGAGTCAAGGCAGGTCTGGTAAAATTGAGACTCTGGCGTCCTTTCCCTCACTCGGAAATCAAAGCCGTTTTAAAAAACGTAAAGAAATTGATTGTGACCGACCGCGCCATATCTTTTGGCGGCCCCGGCGGCCCGGTGTTTTCGGAAATCAAATCAGCGCTTTATGCTGAAGCCAGCCGCCCTTTGATTTACAACTACATTTTCGGACTGGGCGGACGCGACGTGGCCGTGGGAGAGTTTGTCGGCATGGTGGACAAGGTTCTGGCGGATACAAAAAATAAAGCCGCGGACACCTACGAATTCTGGGGGGTAAGAGAATAATGAATATTGTAGAAAATTTTGATTTATTTGCCCCAAGGCTGATCAATAAACAGGAATTGCTTTCCTCCGGGCATCGCGCCTGCTCCGGCTGCGCCGAGGTGCTGGCCGTCCGATTGATGTGCAAGGCCCTGGGTGAAAATACCGTCATCGCTTCCGCGACGGGGTGCATGGAAATCGTTTCCAGCATGTTTCCCACCACGGCGTGGCAGGTGCCCTGGATTCACGTGGCGTTTGAAAACGCGGCGTCCGTTGCTTCCGGTATTGAAGCCGGCCTCAAAGCGCTGCGCAAAAAAGGCAGGATCGACGACCGCTACATTAAAGTCGTCGGCATGGGCGGCGACGGCGCCACCATGGACATCGGCTTTCAGGCGCTTTCCGGCGCGATGGAGCGCGGCCATGATATGATCTTTGTCTGCTTTGACAACGAAGCCTACATGAACACGGGCATTCAGCGCTCCAGCGGCACGCCGATGGGCGCCTCCACCACCACCGCGCCCGCGGGCAAGGTCAGCATGGGCCAGAAAACCTGGAAGAAAAACATGCCGGAAATCATGGTCGCCCACGAGATTCCCTATGTGGCCACCGTCTGTCCCAGCTATCCGCTGGATTTCATCCGCAAGATTGAAAAGGCCAAAAGCATCAAAGGGCCGTCTTATATTCACTGTTTTTCCATGTGTCCGACCGGCTGGCGTTCACCGTCGCACACGGCAGTATCCATAGGTCGCCTTGCCGTGGAAACCGGCGTGTTCCCCTTGTTTGAAGTGGAGCACGGCCATTATCGTCTGTCTCCGGATATGCCGAAGAAACTCAAGCCGATCAAGGATTACTTCAAGCCGCAGGGGCGCTTCCGTCATCTGACTCCGGATGAAATTGAAGTGATCCAGGAGCGGGTGACGGTCGAATTCAGGAAACTTGCGGAGAAAGCCAAATTTCTCAAAACCGGCAATGAATAAAAGAGAAATTGAAAGAATACCGAGGTGAGAGAAAAAATGACGAAACCGATAGGTGTTGCAGCAAAAACCAGACAGATTGTCAAAAAACACGGGGGCGGCAAAAGCGCCATGATCGCCGTTTTGCAGGATATTCAGGAGACCTTCAACTACCTTCCGAAGGAAGCCCTGAAAGCGGCGGCCAGGGCGATGAACGTGCCGATGAGCCGCGTCTATGAGGCCGCGACGTTTTATACGGCCTTCAGTTTGAAGCCGCGCGGAAAGCATGTCGTCAAGATCTGCAAGGGGACCGCCTGCCACGTCCGCGGCGCGGCCATCCTTCAGGACCGGTTCGAAACCACGCTGGGCATCAAGCCGGGGGGAACCACGAAGGACGGAAAATTTTCTCTGGAAACCGTCAACTGCGTCGGCGCCTGCGCGCTCGGGCCCGTTGTGGTGATCAATGCCGACTACCACGGTCAGGTCACCATCAGCAAAGTGGATAAAATCATCAAAAAGATCAATGAAGAGGGGGCGAAGTCATGAACGAAAATCCGGATACTCAAGCCCGCCAGATCATGGATAATTTGACCCTGTATTACGGTCCGAAGAAAAAGTTTATCGCGATTTGCGCCGGCACCGGCTGCCGCGCATCCGGCAGCCTCAAGGTGAAAGAAGCGCTGGAAGCCGAATTAAAAAAGCAAAATTTAAGCGAAGTGGACGTGCTGGCCACCGGATGCCTGGGGTTCTGTGAAAAGGGCCCCATGCTGGTCGTTCACCCCGACAAGTATTTTTACCAGCATGTGAAGGTCGAAGACGTTCCGGAAATCATCTCCAAGACCGTCGCCAGAGGCGAAGTCATCAGCCGGCTGCTCTATCGCCACCCGGAAACGAAAAAAACCCTTTTCCGCGAGGAGGACCTGCCCTTCTACAAGAAGCAGTGCCGCGTTGTGTTCGGCCAGAACGGCATGATCGATCCGGCGCGCATTGAAGATTATTTTGCCATCAACGGCTATCAGGCGCTGGGCAAAGTGCTGGCCGAAATGACGCCGGAACAGGTGATCAGCGAAGTGAAAAAAGCGGGCCTCAGAGGCCGCGGCGGCGGCGGCTTTCACGCGGCCGTCAAATGGGAAGGCGTGCGCAGGGCGCATGGCGATCCCAAATATGTCATCGCCAACGGCGATGAAGGCGATCCCGGCGCGTACATGGACCGCAGTCTCATGGAAGGCAACCCCCACAGCGTGATCGAAGGCATGATCATCGGCGCCTATGCGGTCGGCTCGAAGCAGGGCTACATCTATGTCCGGAACGAATATCCTCTCGCGGTGACGCACCTGAGCATCGCCATTGAGGCGGCGCGGGAAATGGGGCTTCTGGGAAAAAATATCCTGGGCACGGATTTCTCGTTTGATATTCAAATCACCAAGGGAGCGGGCGCGTTCGTCTGCGGCGAGTCCTCCGCCCTGTTTGCCTCCGTGGAAGGCCGCGCCGGCGAGCCGCGCGCCAAATACGTCCACGCGGTGGAAAAGGGCCTGTATGACAAGCCCACCGTTCTCAACAACGTGGAAACCTGGGCCAACGTTCCGCTGATCATCAACAAGGGGGCGGACTGGTACAACACCATCGGAACCGAAGGATCGAAGGGAACGAAAATCTTCTCGCTGGTCGGCAAGATCAACAATACGGGCCTCATTGAAGTCCCGATGGGCACGACGCTCTACGAAATCATCTACGACATGGGCGGCGGCATTCCCAACGGCAAGAAGTTTAAGGCCGTCCAGACCGGCGGCCCCTCCGGCGGCTGCATTCCGGAGAGCCTGCTGGATATTCCCGTGGATTTTGACAAGCTTTACGAAGTCGGGTCGATGATGGGCTCCGGCGGCATGATCGTCATGGACGAAACGTCCTGCATGGTGGACGTTGCCCGGTATTTCCTGGAGTTTCTGAAGGAAGAATCCTGCGGCAAGTGCGTGCCCTGCCGCGAAGGCGTTCGCCGGATGAGCGACATTCTGGAGGACATCTGCGCGGGAAAAGGCAGGGAAGGAGACGTGGAGATTCTGGAGGCCATGGGGAAGGCGATAGCCGACGGCTCGCTTTGCGCCCTGGGCGGCTCCGCCCCCAACCCGGTTTTAAGCACGATCCGGTATTTCCGCGAAGAGTATGACGCGCACATTCGCGAGCACCGGTGTCCGGCGGGCGTCTGCAAGGCGCTCATTGCCTACAGCATCGACGCGGAAAAATGCACCGGCTGCGGCGTCTGCGTCAAGGTCTGCGCCACGCAGGCCATCACCGGCGAAAAGAAGAAGGCCCACAGCATTGATAAAGACAAGTGCACCCGCTGCGGCGCGTGCATCCAGAGCTGCAAATTCGACGCAATCAAAGTGAAGTAAAGGTGGAGCAAGCCATGGTAAATATGATGATAGACGGAAAAAAAGTGTCGGCGCCCAAAGGGGCGATGCTTCTGGAATCCATACGCGGCGCGGGCATTTCAGTCCCCACTCTCTGCGCGCATGAAGCGATCTCACGGTCCGGAGCGTGCCGCCTGTGCGTGGTGGAAATCAGGAAGGGAAACCGGACGCGCATCGTCACCTCCTGCCTCTACGGCGTGGAAGAAGGGCTGATTGTTGACACAAAAAGTGAGCGGGTTCTCAATGTCCGCCGGCTGGTCATGGAATTGCTTCTTTCGCGCTGCCCGGAATCCGACGTACTGCAAAAGATGGCCCGGGACATGGGTGTGGAGCCGCAGCCCCGGTATGCCGCAGACCAGGATAAGGGCAAGTGCATTTTGTGCCGCTCCTGCGTGCGCGTCTGCGAGGAAGTGGTCGGCGTGAGCGCCATCGGGTTGTTTTCCCGGGGTTCCTGCAAGGAAGTCGGCACGCCGTATAACGAGAAATCGGAAGTCTGCATCGGCTGCGGCGCGTGCGCCTATGTCTGCCCCACCGGGCATATCGAAATGACCTCGACCGGCGACAAGCGCAGGATATGGGGGCGTTCCTTTAAAATGCAGGCCTGCTCCAAGTGCGGCAAATTTTTCGCTCCCGTGGACCAGTTGAAATTCATCAGCAAAAAAACCGGCGCGTCCATGGAAGAGCTGTCCGTCTGTACGGAATGCCGCTGAACCGTTGCCTGTTGCGCCTCGCCTGTGAAAAATTGAGCCCGGTCCTGAAAATATCAGGCCGGGCTTTTTAAAGAAACAAAGCATTTATGAAGACAGTCCCAGAACATCGCGCAACGATTCGCCCGGAAGAAAACGGATGCATGAAGGATTCGGGTCACGGGGTGATCCGGCTTCTGACCGGGATGCGGGACGCTCGCCTCGTCTGGGACACTCTGGGTTTCCTTTACAACCAGCGGATTTACCCGCTGATCGCCGGGCTTTACGAATCCATCGCGGAAGAACTGAAGGTGCAAGACGGGGCGCGGATTCTCGAGGCGGGCGCGGGCCGGGGCTACCTGTCGCTGCTGCTGGCGTCGAGAAATCCCAAAGCCCGTTTTACGGGAATCGACTTTTCCCGAATGCAGGTTCGCCGGGCCGAGCGCTACCGCCTGCAGAAAAAAATTTTCAACTGTTCTTTTCAGCAAAACGATGTTCAGTCCCTGCCGTTTCCGGAAGCGGCCTTTGACGCGGCGGTCAGCGTGGGATCGATCAAGCACTGGTCCGATTCCCGCCGGGGGCTTTCGGAGCTGCGGCGGGTCATCAAGCCGGGCGGCTGCCTGATGATCGCGGAAACGAACCGCAAGACGCCGGATGACGAACTGCGGGAATTCGGCAAACGCTTCCCAGTTCCTTTTGTGCCCCGGGGCCTTCTTTTCTGGGGACTGCGCCGCGTCGTCTTCGGGCAGAGCCTGTCGGAAGATCAGCTTGCGGACGCCGCAGGCCGGGCGGGTTTTTACCCGGTCGAGCGACGGCCCGTGACCACTTGCCCCTACGTCATGGTAAAAGCCTGGAAATAACCGGCAAGGGGCTTTCTGATTTCCTTTCTTCGAACATCCCGTTGCCATTTCTCACCGGCTGCAGTATAACATCACGCGGGGTTTGATGAAAAATTTCCGGTTGAGGAATCCAAAAGGGAAAATCATATGAAACGCAATCCTCTGATCCATCGTCGGCTCGCGGCGGCCCGCCTTCCGGTGATGTTGTTTTTTCTGGCGGCGCTTCTGGCCGCCTGCTCGATGTTCTCCGCAAAACCGGTCCAGCCGGCCAAAATCGCCGTCGTCCTGGGGGCCGGAGCCTCCAAGGGCTTCGCGCATATCGGCGTTTTGAAGGTTTTGGAGGCTCAGCAAATTCCCGTTCACATGGTGGTGGGCACCAGCGCGGGCAGCATCGTGGGAAGCCTTTGCGCGTCGGGCAAAAACGCCTTTGAGCTGCAGGCGATTGCCATGAAGATGGAAAAGGAAAAGGTGATCGACTACGACTGGAAGATTTGGAAGGGGGGACTCATCAAGGGGGAAAAGCTCGAAAGTTTTATCAATGCCGGCGTAAACCACGCCCCCATTGAGAAGCTCAAAATTCCTTTTTACGCCGTGGCGACCAACGCCGGCACCGGCGAGGAAATGGTTTTCGGCAGGGGCAATACCGGCGTCGCCGTGCACGCCAGCTGCAGCGTGCCGGGGGTGTTTCAACCGGTCAGGATCGGGAAGGATACGTATGTGGACGGCGGCGTGGTCAGTCCGGTGGCCGTGGATGTGGCCAGGCGATATGGCGCGGATGTCGTAATCGCCGTGGATATCTCCGGCGGCTTGAATAAAGCCGCCCCCAGCGGGGTGATGAACACCATGCAGAAAACGTTCAACATCATGTACGCCAAAAACGTTGCCTCCCAGTTGAAAAACGCCGACGTCGTCATCCGTCCGAACGTGGAGGAAATCGGATCGACCGACATGGAGAAATTCAACCAGGCGATCTTTGAAGGGGAAAAGGCGGCTACGGCGGCACTGCCCGAAATACGGAAAATCATGGACAAGCTTAACGCCCAAGGCCGTTTGCCTGCCCGATAAGAGAATGATGCAAGTCAACTTTTGCCGGTAAAATCGCCGCCGGATCGAGGTTCCCGCCGCAAGCGTCCGGGGATGATCACTCGTCTTTTTTGTAGTATCCCGCCCATTTCTCGTCGATGGTTTTCTGAATGTCGTCGATCTGCGCGTCGGTGAGCGTCCGGAAGCGGGACTGAGCGCGGAAGTATTCGCGGACAGGCACCAGCTTCCGTTTTTCAATCAGCTTTTCCGAAGCGGCCGTCAGACGGAATTCGCCGTTGACGATTTCATAAAGATCGTAATAGCCCGTTTCCACGGCCAGCCGCCCGATTTTGATTCCGTAGCGGGGATCATAGCCCCAGCCCGGCGGGCAGGGAATGTGAATGTGGAAATACTTCGTGCCGGGCAGCGCGAGGCAGTTCTTGATTTTGTCGTAGAGGTCCAGCGGATAGGCCGCGGAGCAGGCGGCGACGTAGCTTAAATGGTGCGCGGCCATGATGGCCGGCACGTCCTTTTTCTGCTGAAGCTTCCCCTTGAACGGTGTGTTTGCGGTGATGGCGCCGATGGGCGTTGTGCCGGAGCGCTGCACGCCCGTGTTCATGTAGCCTTCGTTGTCGTAGCAGAAGTAGATGAAGTTGTCGCCGCGCTCCGCCGCGCCGGAGAGCGCCTGCAGGCCGATGTCGCTGGTTCCCCCGTCGCCCGCCCAGCCGGCAACCGTGGTATGCTCGTTGCCCCGGGCCTTGAGCGTGGCCAGAATGCCCGTCGCGGCGGCGGCCGTTGAAGCGAACGTCACGTTCAGGCAGGGCAGCTTCGTCGAGGCCACCGGGAAAAGCCCCTGCAGTACGGTGAGGCAGCTGGGCGGCACCACCAGAATCGTATCTTTGCCCAGCGCTTTCAGGCCTACCCGGTAGGCGATGGACAGGCCGCAGCCCGTGCACGCCCGCGTTCCCGGATGAACCAATTCTTCCGTCGGTAAACTTAAAATGGTTGATTTTGCCTGCATGGCATTCTCCTATAGCCTGAGCCCGATCCAGAGGGGCTCTTTGGAAACCCGGCCTTTAGCCGCGGCGCGAAGGGTTTGCGTCAAATCATCGGTTCTGATTTCGCGTCCGCCGATACCCGCGATAAAATTCTGGACGACCGGAAGCGATCCGGTTCCGGCCAGGTATTCATACAGCGCCGACTTCAAATCCGACATCAGGGCGCCTTCGTATCCGTAGCTCAGGGCCTTTTCGACGACGATCACGCCTTTTTTCCCTTTCAGGGCCGAGGCGATTGCCTCATCCGGAAACGGACGGTAATAGCGAACGCCCATCACGCCGATTTTGATTCCTTCGGCTCTCAACTGGTCCACGCAAACGCGCATCTGGTAGGTGATCGATCCCAGGCCGACGGCGACATGCTCCGCATCGTCGCAGCGGTACGGTTCGATGAAGGGATCGGCTTTGCGGCCGAAGATTCCGGCAAAGCGTTTTTCCGCTTCGCCCGCGGTTTGGAGCGCTTTGCGCAGGTCTTCCTGCAGCAGACAGCGGATTTCCATGTATCCGTGGGCCAGTTCGCCCCTGACATCCATCCGCACGTCCGGCAGCGTCACCGTGTTGAGATTGGCCGGTTCAAGGGGATTGAGAAAATAATCCGGTTTGAACGGCGGCAAAAAGGCGTCCACCTTTTCCGGTTCCGGCAGATCAAACGGCATGAACGTGTGGGATAAAATATAACCGTCGTAGCAGACCATCACGGGAATGCTCACCTGCTCCGCCAGCCAGTAGGCCTTGATGACCGTGTCGATAATCTGCTGGTGGTCCGCGCAGTAGATCTGTATCCAGCCCGTGTCCCGCTGCGAAATCGAATCCTGCTGATCGTTCCAGACATTCCAGGGCGCCCCCACCGCCCGGTTGACCACGCACATGACAATCGGCAGCCTCGCGCCCGATGCCCACTGCACCTGCTCGTGCATGTACAGCAGTCCGTTGGCGCTGGTGGCCGTAAACGCCCGGGCGCCGGCGGAGGAAGCGGCAATGCAGACCGCCAGCGCGGAGTGCTCGCTTTCCACGGGAATATATTCCGCCTTCATCTCGCCTAATTCAACGTATTCGGAGAGCTTTTCCGTGAGCGGCGTCTGGGGCGTGATGGGATAGGCCGCGATCACATTGGCCCGGCAGAGCTTGACGCCCAGAGCCGCTGCGGCGTTTCCGTTTTCGATAATATGCATCGCGTCTACTCCTTGTCTTCTTCCGCGAATTTGGCTTCATCCGCCATGGTGATGGCCTTGGTGGGGCACTCTTCGGCGCAGATGCCGCAGCCCTTGCAGTATTCCAGGTTGATGGTGGGCGGAATCGTCCGCGAGATCACGACATCGGGACAGAACAGCCAGCAGATGAAGCAGGCCTCCTTGTTTCTCTTGCAGGGAATGCAGAGGCTTGGGTCAAGGACCGGCCGCTCCACTCTCCAGGACCCCGTTCTTCCTCCGTCTCCCGCCCCGTGTTCGCTGTGGGACGTTTTTCTTCTGTAATTTCTTGTTCCCATGTTCAGCCTCCCGCCACGGTTCTCTCGTAGGCGATTTTGGCCGCCAGGGAGTTCTTTTCCGGTTTTCGCGTGCGGAATTCCTCTGCGATGCCGGAAATCAAAAGGTCGATTCCCAGGAGGTTCGTGGCTTTTTCCAGGGAGCCGATAATGCCGGTGTTGACCATGCCGTGCGGCAGCCCCGCTTCCACGGAGATGGCCGTGATGTCCGCGGTGGCCAGCCGGTAGTCCTCAAAATGATAGGATTCGTGGGCCATCGGCGTATTCAGGACGATGATGCCGCCTGGCTTGAGGCCGTGGGTGACATCCGCCTCCTTGAGGAGAAGATGGTCCAGGACGACGACGATGTCCGGCGTTTCGATGGGCGACAGATCGTAAATTTTCTTCTTCGAGATCTTGAGCGACGTCATGACCGGCGCGCCTCTGCGCTCGGTGCCGAAGGTCGGCGCCATGACCACGCCCGCGTAGCCGGAGGCGAATGCGGCGCCGGCCACAATCTTGGCCGCCGTGATCGCGCCCTGGCCGCCGCGTCCGTGCCAGCGGATGGCAATAAACTCTTTGTTCATGTTAAAACATCCTGAGGGGGTTAGGCTGAAGACTGAAGGCTGAAGGTTGAAAATCAATCTCTTTGCAAAGATTTGATCAAGCCGTTCAGCACTTTTTCAGTTTCAGTAACTTTTGGTTCAATACTCAATAATGCTTCATTTGTCAGGAAGCCCAGCCGCTTGGATAAATTCAACTGATAATGCAGTTCTCTTAACGAACCGAATGCAATATAAAGAAATCTTATATAATCGGCTTGAGTGTGTCTTGCGCACCCTTCAACAATATTTGAAGGTATTGAAATCGCCGACCTACGAATTTGCGAAGTAAGTCCGAATAACTCTTCTTTTGGAAAGCTTTCTGTTGCTCTATAAACTAAATCAACAAGATTGTCCGCCAGCTCAAAAGCCTTCAGTTTTGTATGATCCCGCACTCTTGCTTCCTTCAGCCTTCAGCCTTCGGCCTTTTCTTACCATAACCGCTGCAACAATCAACAACAAAACGACGCCTGCCGCCGCCAGCACGATGATGGTCGAGGCGGCAGGTTTGGAGAACAGATGGACCGGGTTGCAGCTGGGCGCCTCCACGATGCGGCCGAGTGTTCCCGAATATTTAGCCGGAAGATCCGGAATGCCGTTGCCGTTGGTGTCCGGAAAGGACTGAACGTACCGAAGGACGCCCTCCCATTCTTTCAGCTCCTGAATGCCGGGCAGGACCGGGTCGGCGTCCACGAGCGCGTCGGAGAGTTTTGCCAGAGGCTTTCCGTTTTTGTCTTTCGGAACGATTTCCAAAAGCGAATAGGTAAACCGGCCCACAATCTGCAAAAAAGTCGCATTGTAAATATTGGCTGCGATCCGGTGCAATTGCCGGTTGGACCGGCTGTAATCTAGGGGCCGGTATCCCTCTTCCTCGCTGCCGATTGCTATGGCGGTGACGCGGTCAAAGTAAACCCGGCGCGGATTATAGGAAAAGCGGAGCCCGGAGAGCTGCAGATAATAGTCATCATTGCTTTTGAGCGGCCGCACGCTGGTCAGAATTTCCAGCGCTCTTTTGATTTCATGCCCGTACAGGTAACAGGAAATCAGGGGATAGCTCATGGTATCGTCCACGCCGATGCCCAGCGGAATCGTGCGGAACAGATCGCCGAAGCCGATCTTTCCGGTTTTTCCCCGAAGCAGGTCGTCACGTATGACGCCGTTGGATTCGACGGCAACCACCACCCGGCTTGACGGATCGTTTGGATCGAACGAGACCCGGTTGACGGACCAGCGGATGGAATCGGCCAGCAGATTGCCCAGGGGCGATTCACCGGCAACGAGTTTCAGATCCCACGCGGTTTCGGCGACGATCCGGTCGTAGGACAGATTTTGCAAACCGAGCAGGCGCGTGTTGAGCTGCTGTTTGAAGGCGTCGATCATCTTCTGAATCTTCGGATCTCCGGCAACGGAACTGTTGACGGGGATCAAGGCGTAGTTTTTCAGTGTCACCCGGCCTGATTCCCAGGCGATATCCAGAACGCCGACCTGCTTTCCGTAACTCCCGGCCTGAACGATGATAGTGTCATTGACGATGATCGGCTTGCCGAGCACGGTGTGCGTGTGACCGCTGACGATAACGTCGATGCCTTTGACTTCGGAGGCCAGGATTTCATCTTCGGATTTTTTGGGGTTGTCGCGAAGTCCGCCGTGCGAGAGGCAGACCACCAGGTCCGCTTTTTCCCGATTCCGAAGGATATTCACCATGTCCCGGGCGGTCTCGATGGGGTCTCGGAATTTCAGGGGTTTGGCGAAAGGAGAGACCTCGATGGCGTCCTTTCCCAGAATTCCAAAGACGCCGATTCTCAGTCCGCCCCGCTCCAGGATCGTGCAGCTTTTCACGCCGGTTTGGGAAAACGCGTCTTCCAGATCCGCCAGCTCAGGCTTTTGCCGGTCAAATACGGCGCTGGCGAAAACGATCTGCGGCGCTCCGCCTTTGGCTTTGGCCGTTCTGAGGGCGGCGGCCAGCCCTGCCGGCTTGAGGTCGAATTCATGGTTGCCCAGCGTAACAACGTCATAGCCCATGGCGTTGAGCAGGCGCAGTTCGAAAGCCTCTTCACGGTTCAGCATGTGAAAAAAAGACCCCATCGTGTAATCGCCCGCATCCACGACTAGGACCGGATTGTTTTTTTCTCTTCTGAATTTTTGTATAACGCTTGCCGCGCGCGACCAGCCGCCAAGGGTCTCGTCGGCATGGAGCTTCATCGGTTGATAGTCGATCTCCGGCGAAAATCCCTGCAGGTGGGAGTGCATGTCATTGGTGTGTACAATGGTAATCGATTTTTCGGCAGCCAAACCACTGGCGGCGAAAAACACGATGGCCCAGACAGCAATGATATATCTTAATTTCATTATTTTCCCTTTTTCCTTTTCTGTCATGGTGAGTCCTTCAACCCATTACCCATTACCTCTGACCTGTCTTTTCACTCGTCACTTTCCCCCGCTTCACTATCATAATTCCCCCGTCCTGAAAAGTTTGTATTCGGCAGCGCCGCTTCAATCCTTTCCAGAAGTCCGAAGAGGGTGGTTTTGTCCAGAGCGGATACGGGTACGGCGTCAAACCGCCTGCACAGATTCTCCAGCAGAGCCTTGTTTTCAAGGCGGTCCGTTTTGTTGAAAACGCGAATGGCCGGCTTGTCGTGGATTTCCAGCTCTTCCAGGATGCTTTCGACCGCCGCAATCTGTTCTTCAAACCGGCTGCCGCTCACGTCAATGACGTGCAGCAGCAGGTCCGCTTCCTGAAGTTCGTCAAGCGTCGCCCGGAAAGCGCTGAACAGTTCCCGGGGCAGGTTCCGGATAAAACCGACCGTGTCCGTAATGATGGCTTCCGTATCCCGCGGAAACCGCAGCCTCGCGCTTTTCGTGTCGAGGGTGGCAAACAGCTTGTCTTCCGCGAGGACGGCGCTTTGCGTCAGCGTGTTGAGCAGCGTGGACTTGCCCGCGTTGGTATAGCCGACAATGGAAATCACCGGAAGGCCCGATTTTTCCCTTCTGCCCCTTCGCTGGCCGCGCGACTTGGCCACGGATTTCAAATCTTTTTCCAGCCGGTGAATGCGCTCGCGGATTCGGCGGCGGTCGATTTCCAGCCTGGTTTCCCCCGGGCCCGTCCCCCCGATGCCGCCCGCCAGTCTTGATAAGGACGTGTCTTTGTGCATGAGACGCGGGAGCAGATACTTGAGCTGCGCCAGCTCCACCTGAATTTTTCCTTCGCGGCTGTGAGCGCGGCGGGCAAAGATATCCAGAATCACCTGCGTGCGGTCGATTACTTTGAGTCCGGTAAAATCGCCGATGGAGCGCACCTGCGCGGGCGTCAGTTCATGGTCAAAGATCAGCAGGTTCGCGCCGATCTGGGTGGCCCGAAGATCAATGTCCGACAGTCTGCCCCTGCCGACAAGGTATTTCGGGTCCGGCTGCGGCCGGTATTGAATCTGCGCGTCAAAAACCTCCACTCCGCAGGTTGACGCCAGTTGCCGCAGCTCTTCCAGCGAGGCTTCCGCTCCCAAAAGGGGATTTTTTTCCACCCGGACCAGAATGGCTTTTTCCGCCGCTTCGATCCTGCGGATTTTTTGCCGCTTTGCAAATTCATCCTCCAGCGCGGCGATGAAGGATATGAAATTCAGAGTCAGCCGGTGCGGTTCCTGGGGATCGTGGATCAGCCAGTAGGCGCCCTGCGGATTTTCCGGAATCAGGTGCGCCCAGAAAAGCTTGCCGGGCGCGCCGTCCTGGTGCACCTGAAGAGCGCCGATCATGTCCAGACGCAGATGGGACAGGTCCGTCAGGTCCTCCGGGGAAAGGTCTTCGCCGTTTAAATGCGTATGGATCAGCCGCAGTCCCTTGAACCGGGTGGAGGCGGCGCGAAATGCGTCCAGACCGGGGATAAAGATGCCTTTGTGATCGCCCAGAATCACCATGCTGATTTCGCCCTTGCGGTTGATCAGCAGGCCGATCTGCCGGTTGAGCGATCCGGACAAATATGAAATCTCCCGCGCCAGTTCATGACTGATCAGACTTTCGGGCGGGTTGGCCCGCCGGTAAAGCCTTTCCAGAGATTTGATTTGCTGGGCGCCGAGGCCTGAAGTATTGCCGAATATTTTATTGATGGTCTGCCTTCCTTATGCGGCGGATTTCAATGCCATTGCGCATCATTCATACAGGGACGTGAGCATCTCCAGAATTTTCGATTGGCCGGGCGATGTCGGATCCGTCGCCATGTTGACCGCGTCGCGCGATGTGTAAAAGGCGATTTCCTTGAGCGCTTCCCGGGAAATGCCGTAGGATTTGAGCCGCAGGTCGATTTGCAGTTCTGTGTAAAGCCGGCGGAGCGCTCCTTCCAGGTCATCGGAGCGGTTGATGAGGTAGGCCATGTCCGAAAACGCGTCGCGGCAGGTTTCCCTGTTGGCCATCACGAAGCCCAGCAAACCGAAAATGGCCGCCCGTCCGTGCGGCACATGATAATGCGCGCCGATGGCGTGGGTGAGGGCATGCCCCAGGCCCAGGCCTTTGAGAAACGCCAGGCCGCCGCAGAGGGCCGCCATGCACATGTCGGTCCGCGCGCGCAGGTTGTCCGGCTCGCGGCAGGCGGTAATGAGGCTCCGGCCGATGAGTTTGATGCCGTAAAGCGCCTTGGATTCGAAGTAGGGATGGTAAGGCGTCGCAAGCGAAACATAGCCTTCGATGCAGTGCGACAGAGCGTCGATGCCGGATTCAATGGTCAGACCCGGCGGCATGGTTTTGGTGAAGAGCGGATCGATCACCGCGAGCCTGGGAATGAAGTGATTGCTCATCAAAATGAACTTCAAATCGCGGGCCTTGTCCGTCAAAACGGCGCAGGGATTGACTTCGCTGCCGGTGCCGGAGGTGGTCGGCAGGCAGATGATCGGCGGAAAGACGGGCTTGATTTTGCCGCCGCCGCCGACAATGCCTTCGTATTCGCGCAGGTCCCCTGAATGCGTGACGCGCAGGCCCAGCGTTTTGGCCGTGTCCAGCGAAGAGCCGCCGCCCAGCCCCAAAATGCCGTTGCAGCCCGTTTCCCTGTACAGGGCGCCCGCGCGTTCGATGAGTTCAATGGGCGGGTCCGGTTCGACCTCGGCGAATATTTCCGCTTCAATGCCGCTTTTCTTCAAAATGTCGGCGACTTCGGCGGCCCGGCCGCTTTTGAACATGAACGGATCGGTGACCAGGAAAATCTTTGACACCTTCATGTCGCGGATTTTCCGGCCCATGGATTTTGCGACGCCTTCGCCCATCAGAATGTCGGGCATCGGCGGGATGCGGATTTCCCGGACTTTTTTCTTTTCCCGGAACGTGTCGAGGCCCTTCCATAAATTCCGCACTTCTGCTTCGTCGACGTCGAAGACGGAACTGGTCGGGGCGACGAGCTCCTCGCGGAAAAAGGCGGGAATCGTCGTATCGATCCTGCTGAACTGTGCCTGCTCATTGAAAGCCAGCTGGTCGCGCAGGGTTTCCTTGGCGGCAGCAAGAATGTCCTCTTCTGTCAGCGCAAGGCCGTAGCGCGCGTTCATGAGCCCGGCAAAGAAAGGATAAACGGATTCGCCGCCGGGAACGGCGTTGAGGCAGTAGCCCATCGCATCGCAGGCCGCCGCCTTGATCTGCGTCGCAAGAGAGGTCTGAATCTGGTCTTTCTTTTCCTTGGGCTGGCGGTAGGTGAGGCCGGCCGTGTGGTCCGCGCCCATGGGCGAGGAAAAGTACGTGACGCCCGTTCCCTTGACCGCGCGGGGATCGTGGGCGGGCAGGGCCTGGCCCTTGAAGGCGGGAATGCGTTCCACGTTGAGGAAACGGGCCGTTGTCACGACGCCGTTGCCGAGCGCGAAGCCGAGCGGCGTTTCCTTTTCGATTTCCAAAAGCAGGCTTTCCGCGCCTTTGGCGTCGCCCCAGTTCATTTTGCCCGCTTCGGCCGCGACGCCCAGGGCGCTGCCCGCTTCGATGCCGTCGAGGCCGATGTCGTCGCACAGGAACTTCAGCCGGGCGATGGCGTCGTTGTCGGTGATGCCCAGGTTGGTTCCCAGAAGAGCGATCGTTTCGTATTCATACGCCGCGCAGATTTTTTTGCCCTCTTTGTCCGGATAGATGATCGAGCACTGCACCAGACAGCCGGGCATGCAGCCGTGCATTTTTCCGCCGCGCTCGAACAGGATTCTCTGGATGTTGTTGCCGCTGACCGCCGTGAAATTTTCGGGGCGTCCGGAACGGTAATTGAGGGCCGGAAGGGTGCCGTGGCCCGCGGAGTTGTTGATCGCAAAAGGCGTGCCGAAGCGCGTGTAAAGACTGATCGTGACGTCGTGCTTCATCACTTCCGCCCAGTCGCGGACGATTTTGCGGAAGGCGTCCGGATCGGCCAGCGCCACCTGCCCGGTTCCGGTCGGATCCAGAATGATGGCCTTGAGGCCTTTGGAGCCCATCACCGCGCCCAGGCCGCCGCGGGCGGCGTTGCGCGAGGGATCGCCGAAAATGTCGGTCAGCGATACGGACGCTCCCTTGTACCGGCGCTCTCCGGCAATTCCCGTGGAGATCACGGCGACTTTGTCGGAATATTTTTTATGGATGGCGGAAACCAGGTCGTAATTTTTCAAACCGCGGTATTCTTCGGCCGGCGCCAGTTTTGCCTCATCCTTTGTCACCACGAGCACGCGGAGTTTGCCGTCCTGCGGCAATTCCTCGAACACGATGGCGCGCAATCCCAGACGGTCCAGATACTGACCGGCGGGACCGCCCGAGTTGGCTTCCTTGATGCCCTGGGTGAGCGGACTTTTCGCGCCGACGGACATGCGTCCCAGTTGCGGCGCGCGCGTGCCGGCCAGCGGACCGCACGCGACAATGAACTTGTTTTCCGGCCCCAGCGGATCGCACTGCGGCGGGACTTCCCGGTTGAGGATTTTCGCGATCAAAGCGCTGCCGCCCAGATGAGTCCACTCCGGCGGAAGCGGTTCGGCGAATACTTTTTGGTCATTCAGCGACACGCGCAGGATTTTCATAAATTCCCCAGTCAGGATCGAAAGCCTGTGTGGCTGGAATATACAGAAGACAACAGGGGCAAGTCAATGAAATAATAGGCTGAGGAGCTATCAGCCTGAAGGCCGAAGGCTAAAGTAAAAGTTTTTTAAAAGTGAAACCGGTGCTTCCGCCGGATTTTTGGCCGGCGGAAGCACCGGGGAAACTATTTCTTTTCTTCTTTGATGCCGGCGATGTTTTTGGCCAGTTTCTTCTTGTGCTCCAGGTTGCCCTGGCGGGCGATCATGATGCGCTGGGCCTGGGGCGAACCGGCGCCATGCATCGATTCCGTCCGGTAACCGACGGCCGCCGTGCCCAAGGTCAGGTTTTCCACCAGTCGCATGATGCGCGCTCGGTCTTCACAGGTTACATTGGCGTTGCCTTTCAGGTACTTCTCCAGAACCTTGCCGAGTTCCGGATTCTTGAAATCCTTTTCGGAAGCCATGGTGACCATCATGCCGCCTGCAATGTCTTCGGCCAACCGGCAGATTTCATAGGGGAATCGGGTGACGTTCTGCTTGCAGACGTTGGCCAGCAGAAGGTCGATGAGGTAGGTGCCGGATGCGGTCTTATGCCCCTGGGCGGAGCAGGCAATGCCGCAGGAAAAGAGCGTTTCGTTCAGATGCGTCATTTCAATGAGCTTGTCCTTGATATGAGAGGCCTTGGCCGCTCCGTTGTAATCCGCCGCCAGCGCCGCCGCACCGATGAGAACATCGCCAACGCCGACTTTGCAGCCGCCGTAGCTCTGGCGATGGTAGCCGGCAAAGCGTTCGACCAGCATGCCGCTGAATTCTGTCTCGCCGCACATGAGGACGTTTTCCCAGGGAACGAAGACGTTGTCAAAGACCATCAGGGCTTCATGGCCTCCGAACTGGTAATTGCCTACGTCAATGGTGCCGCCTTCCAGTTTTCTGGTATCGCAGGACTGGCGGCCGTAAATATAGAAGATGCCCTTTTCATCCGCCGGGCAGACAAAGGAAACGGCGTAATCCGCGTCGTCCTTGCCCATGGCGACGGTGGGCATGACCAGAATCCAGTGGGAGTTGACGGCGCCGGTCTGATGGGCTTTGGCGCCGCGAACGACGATGCCTTTGTCGTTTTTCTCGACGACATGGACGTACAGGTCCGGGTCGGCCTGCTGATGGGGGGCCAGGCCCCGGTCGCCCTTGACGTCGGTCATGGCGCCGTCCACGGTCAGGTCTTCTTCCTGGACCATTTTCATGAATTTGATGAATCGTTCATGATACTGGGTGCCCAGTTTCTGGTCCATTTCGTAGGTGGTGCTGTCCACGGCGTTCATGGCGTCCATGCCTACGCACCGCTGGAAGCAGGATGCGGTCTGCTGGCCCAAAAGCCGCTGCATTTTGACTTTTTTGATCAAATCGTCGGTGCTCTGATGCAAGTGGGTGAAACGGTTGATTTTATTTCCCGTAAGATGGGATTTGGCCGTCATCAGATCCTCATATTCCGGCTTCTGGGCCAGCGCGTAGGTCATTTTGACGGAGTTCATGGATGGACGGATGATGGGGTTGTCCACCCAGTTCTCCACGAGTTCCCCCATGAGGTATATCTTGAAGTTCATCTTACGCATGCTCTCTTCGTACTGCTCTGGCGTCTTTAGGGCCATGGTGTTCCTCCTGATATTGCGACTTGGGATGAGTCGCCTGGTGTTTGATGTGTTGGTTTATAATTTGGTCACTTATTTGTTGATGTCAACCAACGGATCGGGATTTGCCCCCGAAAGCAGGGGATGGTTTTAAACCATTCCCTGCAGCTACAGCATTTCAATAATAAACGCGTGGCCGGTGCCGCCGCTGCCGCAAAGGGCCGCGCAGCCGAATTTCTTGCCGCGGCGCTTGAGTTCATTCATCATGGTGATGATCAATCTTGCGCCGGTGGCGCCAACCGGATGGCCCATGCTGATGCCGGAACCGACGGCATTGACCTTGTCCAGAGGGACTTTCAACTCACGGTTGCAGCCGATGACCTGGGCGGCAAAGGCTTCGTTCAATTCAAAGTAGTCCATGTCTTCCAGTTTCATTTTGGCGAATTTCAGTGCATTGTGAATGGCCGGAACCACGCCCATGCCCATGATGCGGGCCTCGACGGAGCCGGGGGCGGATGCCACCACGCGGGCGATGGGCTTAAGACGGAGTTCTTTGGCTTTCTCGGCCGCCATCATGATCATGCTGGAGCCGGCATCGTTTAAACCGGAGGCATTACCCGCCGTGACGGTGCCGTCTTTCTTGAAAACGGGTTTGAGTTTACCCAGACTCTCCATGCTGGTGTCGGCCCGGGGGTGTTCATCACGTTCGAACATAACCGGCCCTTTTCTGGTTTTGACCTCCACGGGAATGATTTCATCCTTGAACCAGCCTTTTTCAATGGCGGCACAGGCCCGCTGATGGCTCATCAATGCCCATTCATCCTGCTCCCGGCGGGATATTTGGTATTGGTCGGCAATATTTTCCGCCGTAACGCCCATGTGGTAGCCTAAAGACACATCGACCAGGCCGCCGATCATCAGGCTGTCCTGAATCTTTTCACCGTCGTTCAGCCGGTAGCCTTTGCGGGCGCCAAACAGCAGATAGGGGGCGTTGCTCATGCTTTCAACGCCGACGACCGCGCCGATATCAATTTTGCCCAGCATAATCTCCTGGGACAGCATTTCGGATGCGCGCATGGAAGAGGGGCACTGCTGATGAACGGTAAAAGCAAAGGATTCTACCGGCAGTTCCGCGCCCAGCGCGATGTGACGGGCGCTGTTGCCCGGCGCCCCGGCCTGGTTTACATGGCCGGCAATCACTTCCTGAATCAAGCTTTTATCGATTCCTGCTTTGGCGATGGCGCCTTTTAAAGCAATGATACCCAGTTGAACGGCGTTCAGACTTGAAAGCGACCCCATATAATCTCCGATAGCCGTCCTGGCTCCACTGACAATGACAACTTCTTTCATAACTTTACCTCGCTGATCTTTATTTTGAGTTTCAAGCATTGCAATACAGATGGACAATCGGCCACAGCTTTGCAAAGCGGTCTTTACCCTGAATTCCATCAAAAACTATTTTTGTTTAGAGCGCATTTATCAAGAATTGTTCTCTGAGGCAAGGAATTATTGGGCGGTCCTGCACAAAACGGCCCCCTTTCTTCCCCATGCCGCCGTTGTAAAAAAACCCGCCGGAATATTTTCCGTTGACAAACCCGCCAACTTATTTTAAGCAGTAAAAAACTTTTTTGCTATAAGTGCCAAATGTTTCGGGGTGCCGTAACAAAGCCGCTGAAAAGCGCATGACTGTTGGAAGCCGAATCCTGGAACGAATGTCCAAACGGTTTTCCTGAAGGTGGAACAGATACAACTTCCGGAAGCTTTGGAGGCCTTGTGTTCGCAATCGTTTTTCCGTTAAAACGGATTGCCGAAACTCAAATCCACCCGCCTCATTCCCAAAAGGATGCCTCACAGACTCACAACCCGTTACTAACCGTCAGTCATTTTCCGTTTTCCGAAAATCATTCATCCGCGCTTTTTCCCAAAGCCGCCGGCCCGGCGATGTCCGGGTGCGGGGGCTGTTTCGTTGATGCATGGCGCGCCGGTTTCCCGATCCGGCGCTGATTCAGACGAAAGAAGGGGTTCCCGGAAAACGGGGGGACCTTCTCATAAGCGTAGC
The DNA here is from genome assembly GCA_028693285.1 of Smithellaceae bacterium. Taxonomy (GTDB): domain Bacteria; phylum Desulfobacterota; class Syntrophia; order Syntrophales; family Smithellaceae; genus UBA8904. Next base: position 8,564 of record JAQUVQ010000033.1, on the reverse strand, counting down.
AATGAAAAAATTTCGATCCATCAAAAAGGGTGAAAAGGCATGGTGACGTATATTGAGAATGTTCTGGTCTTCACGTTTGTGATGGGGTCCATTTATCTTCTGCTTGCCCTTGGCTTCTCTCTGATCTGCGGAGTGCTCAGGATTTTTCATCTCGGGTACGCCTATATCTTTCCTCTCACGGTTTACGGCACATGGATGTTCATGTCGGCGCTGGGCTGGCCTCTGATCCCTTCCATCTTCGGCATGATCGCCGTCCAGTTTATAGTTTCCATCATTATTTACAAGGGCATGATAAAAAAATACATGACGACCGAGGATGTCCTTCTGACGGCGCTTTTGCTGGTCGCGCTGATCGTGGAACAGGCGGCCAACTACTTTTATCCGATTCAGGCGGGAGTGTACCTGGAAACCACCCTGGCCGAAGGCACCTATCAGTTCGGAGACGCCGTGGTGCCCAAGCAGCTGATCATCGGCTCCTTCATCGCGCTGGCGATGACGGGCGCGTTTGTCTTCTTCTTCCTGAAAACCAAAACGGGCATGGCCATCCGCGCCCTGTCCCAGGACATTTATTCATCGAAAATCGTCGGCATCAACGTTGAATGGCTTTATATGTTCACCATGATGCTGGTGCTGCTGCCGGTGATTATCGGCATGCTCATTGTCGCGCCGGTCTGGTCGCTGGACCCGGGGATGGGCTGGATGTACATGGTGACCGCGATCCTGGTTGCGGTGCTGGGAGGACTGGGCAACATCAAGGGAACCATTCTGGCCAGCTTTTTGATCGGATTTGCCCACGCCTTTGTCTGTTTTGTCCTCGGAGAGCCTCGTTTCATGAATTTATCGGCGCTGATTCTCGTCATGGTCATTTTGATCATTCGACCCCAGGGGTTAGCAAGGAGTGAATCGCTATGGTAGAGATGGAATTAAAGCGGGACCGCATTGTCATCCGGTTGGGAACCAAGAAATGGGAGTGGGTCCTGGAGCCGCGGTACTGGCGCAACACGCTGATCTGGGCCGCTGTCCTGTTTATCTTTCCGACGGTTTGCTACTTTGTCAGCCCCGGTCTGATCAACACCATGATTTCGGCCAATATTTACGCCGCCATCGCGATGCCCCTGGCGCTGATGACCATCGGCACGGGGCGAATGAACTTCGGCCCTCAGTTTTACATCGGAGTGGGGGGGTATTCGGCGGCGCTTTTGAGCATCGCCTACGGGTGGGGGCCGCTGACCACTCTGCCCTTCGCCATTCTGACGTCCATGATTGCGGCGCTGATCTTCAGCCCGCTGGTCATCATGGCGCGCGGCCTGTACTATGTGCTCCTGACGCTGCTGCTGCCGCTGGTATTTCTGGAGGTGACCTTCATCTATCCGGACATTTTCAAGGGCGACACCGGCCTTTTCGGCATTGTGCCGCTTCTCGACACCGGAAACTCCAAAATCAACTTTCTGGTGATCGGCTACATTTCCACGGTGATCATGTTCGTCTATTTGTGGATCATCAACAAGGTTCTCAAGTCCCGCTACGGCCTTTTGATGGCGTCGATCAACGATGACGAGGACGTCGCCCATTCCATCGGCATCCACATCAGCAAAATCAAAATTATCGCGTTTGTCTCCGCCTCCACGATGATCGGCATCATCGGGTGGTTTTACGCGCACTACTTCAGTTCGTTTGCCGGCATTACGTATCTGCCGCTGACCTTCATGCTGAAGGTTCTGCTGGTGCTGATGATCGGCGGACGCGCCCAGGTTTTCGGCTGCGTCGTCGGCGGCTATTTTGTCGCTTTCCTGGAGATGCTGATGATCCGGTTTATGGGGCCGATCCAGCCGGTGCTGTTCCCCATTATCCTTCTGGCGCTGCTGTTTGTCCTTCCGGAAGGGCTCTTCGGCCTTTACCGGAAGCGCCGGTATCGCGAATATCTGCCAACCATTCACGTGCGGAGGTAGAAAGCCATGACTCCATTGGTGAAAGTAAGCAATCTGACCAAGCGTTTCGGGGGAATCGTGGCGGTCAACGACGTGTCCTTTGAAATTTACCAGGGGGAGACGCTGGGCTTCATCGGTCCCAACGGCGCCGGCAAATCCACCGTAGTCAACTGCCTGACGGGGTATCTTCCCGCGACGTCGGGCAAGGTGGAAATGAACGGCGTGGACATCACGCGCATGAAGCCGCACGAGCGGGCGCACAGGGGGCTTGCCCGCACCTACCAGATTCCGCGCCCCTTCCCGGAGCTCACCGCGCTGACCAGCGTGCTGGCCAGCTCCATATCCGGCAAAAAAAGAGTCCACCAGAGCTTTCAGGACGCCATGTATGACGCGACGCATTATCTGGAATTCGTCGGGCTCTTCAGCAAGCGCAACATTCTGGCGCGCGACCTGACGTTTTACGAACTGAGAATGCTGGAGCTGGCGAGAGCCCTGGCCACGACACCCCAGCTTCTGTTTATCGACGAGGTCATGGCCGGCCTGAATCCGGGGGAGGCCAAAAACGCCACCCGTATGATCCGCAGAGCCAAGGAGGAGTTCGGCATCACCGTCTTCTGGATCGAGCATGTCATGGCGGTCCTGATGGAGGCGGCCGACCGGATTGTCGCGATCAATTACGGGGCCAAACTGGCCGAAGGCACGCCGGATCAGGTGGTGAGCAATGACGACGTGATTGAGGCGTATCTGGGCAGAGGTTGGAGGGAATATGCTTGAAGTCAGTGATCTGAGCGCGTCTTACGGCGTCATTCCGGCGCTGCATGGAGTCAGCTTCAATGTCCGGCAGTCGGAAATCGTGACCATTCTGGGATCCAACGGCACGGGGAAGAGCACGATCCTCAACGTCGTGCAGGGCATGATGACGGGCACCAGCGGAAGAGTGATCTTTCGCGACGAAGCCATTCAGGGCCTGCCGTCCCACAAAATCGTTGACCGGGGGATTGTGCAGGTTCCCGAAGGCATGAAGAGCTTTCCGTTCATGACCGTGAAGGAAAATCTGATGCTGGGCGCCTACCGGAAAACATCCTGGTCCAAAAGAAAACAGACGATTCAGTATGTGTACAGTCTTTTTCCGATTCTGAAGGAACGCTCCAACATGTCCGCCCGCCTCCTTTCCGGCGGCGAGCAGCAGATGCTGAAAATCGGCCGGGGACTGATGGCCAATCCGCATCTGCTGATGGTGGACGAACCTTCCATCGGCCTGGCCCCGCTCATCGTGGACGATGTCTATCAAACGCTGGGCAAGCTTCGCGAGACGGGACTGACCATTTTGCTGACCGAACAAAACGCCCTGCGCGCGCTGCAGCTGGCCGACCGCGGGTACATCATTCAGGAGGGAAGAATCGTTCTGGAGGGAAGAGCGGCGGACCTGATGAAAAACGACCTGGTGAAAAAGGCATACTTGGGGAGATAGCGATGGAAGATTATTTTTCTTATACGGCAAAACTTTTCAATCCCGATGAGGCGGACCAAAAGCCCGAAGCGCTCAAAGGCATCCGCGTGCTGGACTTTTCCCACGTGATCTTCGGGCCGATTGCGGCGAGGCTTCTGGCGGATTACGGCGCGGAAGTGATCAAGCTGGAGCTGCCTTTTTACGGCGACCTGTGGCGTCCGGCGACCTACTGGGGCAAATACTGGAAGCACTCAAACCCCATCTGGCACAACATCACCAAGAACAAGTATTTTCTCTCGGTGAACCTGCAGCTCAAGGAATCCAAAGAACTGATCTATCAAATGGCCAAAGATGCGGACGTGGTCATTGAAAACTTTGCACCCGGGACGGCGGACGCCTGGGGCATCGGCTACGAGAAAATCTCCAAAATCAATCCGAACATCATTTTCCTGAGCTGTTCGACCTACGGCCAGTTCGGTCCGATGCGGTATTTTCCGGGCTGGGACCTGCTGGCCCAGGGCGCGAGCGGCGTGCTGACGCTGAACGGCTATCCGGACACGGACAATTTCTACAAACTGCCGGACTACGTGGGCGACTTCGTGCCGGGGAATTTTGCCTGCCTGGCGGTGCTGATGGCGCTGTACTACCGGAAGAAAACCGGAAAGGGACAGTACATCGACATGGCGCAGACCGAAGGCCTGATGCGGACCCTGTTTCATTATACCTATTATTCCGTGACCCAAAAAGCGATCGGCCGCACCGGAAACGTCGATCCCACGATGGTGCCGGCGGCTGTCTTTAAAACGGCAGACGACAAGTTTCTGGCGCTGGCCTGCGCGACGTCCGAACAGTTTGAGCATTTTGCCCTGGCCATCGGCCGGCCGGAGCTGCCGTCGGATCCGCGTTTTGCCGATACGCTGGAGCGGCTGAAGCCGGAAAACGCCAAAGCGCTCCATGCAATCGCGGTGGACTGGGTCCGGTCGCAGTCCTTAGCCGATGTGATCCGCCTGGCCGACGATAAAAATTTTCCGGCGGCGGAGGTGGCGGACGACTACATGATCGCCAATGAGGAATGGCGCCGCAAGCGCGGCAGCGTGGTGCTTTTCAAAGACGACATGTACGGCCATCTGGCGATTGCCGGCCCGTCCGCCATGCTTTCCGGAACGCCTTCACGCACCAAGTGGCTGGCGCGGCCGCTGGGGTATCACAACCGGATTGTGCTCAAGAAATTTCTGGGGTTGAGCGAAGCGGAGATTGAAAAGCTGGAAAAGAAAAAAGTCGTCGGGACATTTGACGACCGGCCGGGCCTGAAGCCGCCGGTCTATTACGACCTGAGCAAGGACCCCATCTACAACTACGGAAAAGAGGTTGGAAAATGAGCCCCAGGGAAGAAGTCTATACTCGGCACGGCGGCAAGGGCGGCGACCGGGGGAAAATCCTCGCCGAAATGATGAACGCCGAAGGGAAACCGGAAGTGCTCGACGACATTCTGGTGCTGGATGTCAGCTCGGCCAATTTTGCGGGCATTGTCGCCGCCAGTTTCTTCGCGGAATTCGGCGCGGAGGTCGTCAAAATCGAGCCTCCGGAAGGCGATCCGGCGCGCCGGATCACGCCTTTCGGCGTGACGGTTCAGGGGGTGGGCATTCCCTTCATGTTCGAGGGCCGCAACAAGCGGTACATGACGCTGGATGTGAAAAACCGCGAGGAGGACCGGAAAACCTTCGCCCGGCTGGCCTCCAGAGCGGCCGTGGTGATCGAAAGCTTTGCGCCCGGCGAGATGGACGGCTGGGGAATCGGCTACCGCCGGCTCGCCGCGGAGAATCCGGGGTTGATCTACATTGCGCTTTCCGCCTACGGACAATACACGGATAAAGCCAGGGAATCCGCGAAAATGCCGGATACGGACATTACGTCCCAGGCGGGATCGGGGCTTCCCGCGCAGATGGGCGCCCCGCCCAATGAGCCGGAGCCCTATACCTGGCCTCTTAGAGGCGGAATGTGGGCGGGCTGGTATATCTCCGGGCTTTCCGCGGCCCTGGGCGGCACGGTCGCACTTCTCCACCGGCAAAACACCGGCCGGGGACAGATGGTGGATGTCGCCGGAATGGACGCGTATTCCTCCATGGTCGGCATGCCCGCCACCATCGGCTTTACCTGGGAAAAAGCCCGCCCGCGAATCGGCGTTCTGGACTTCATTCTCTATCCGTACGGCCACTGGAAATGCAAGGACGGCTTTGTGGCGATCGCCGCGCCGCGGGACCATGATTTCCGAGCGCTCTTGAAGGTTCTGGGCCTGTGGGAGCAGGAAGACGACTGGCGCTATTCGTCGGACCGCATTCCCGACATTCTGGAGCAGGCCATCCACCTGCACAAGATCATCGAGGAAAAAACGCTGCTGTACACCGGCGACGAGCTGGTGAAGATGGCGCTCAATTACAGCAAAAAATCCGCCCGCTCCAAGTGGCGGGGCGGCGGCGTGCCCATCGTCATGAAGCTGATGACGCCGGAGGAAGCGATGCAAAACAAGCAGTGGCACATCCGGAAGGCTTTTCAGGAGGTGGAGGACGAAAAGCTGGGCAAATACACCATCAGCTCCAATTTTGTAAAAATGTCCGAATCGCCCCCCCGGGTCAAATGGGTGGCCAGCGAAATCGGCGGGGACAATGAATATATCCGGAAAAAATATTTAAACGATTAGAAGGATCAAATATTCGGCAGAAATTTGATCGTATTTTTAAGGGGAATTTTGATAAACAGGAGGGGAAACATGATGAAAAGAGCAAGCAGAGTCAAGTGGGGCGTCGTGACGGCGCTGGCAGGGCTGGTTGCGATGGCTATCAGCTTACCATCCGTTGCAGTGGCGCAGCCGAAGGGAGAGCCGTTTGTGATCGGCTACATCGGCATGGTCGGATCGCCGGGCACCCGTCCGTGCATGGACATCCAGAAAATGGCGGCGGAGGAAATCAACGCCACCGGCGGGATCATGGGCCGGCCGGTCAAGTATGTGGTCATGGACAACAAGGGCGACACGTCTCTGTCCGTTGAGGCGTTTCGCAAACTGGTCATTGAGGACAAGGCGAAGTTCATCTCCGTCGAAGGCCGGACGGAAATCTGCCTGGCCGTTCAGGAAGCGTCCGGAATGCTGTTCAAGGAATACCCGCACATTCTGATCTTCAACGGGCCGATGGGCGCCGAACTGACGGCGCGCATCATCGATGAGTGGCCGAAATACAATCACTGCTTCCGCGACTGGGATCCGGAGCCGGCGCATTATGCCCAGACGAAATATTTCTTCTGCAAGACCATGCCCCAGTATCAGAAAACGAAAAGGATCGCTTTCCTGTGGGAGGATCTGGCCTGGACGACGGAATGGCGCAAAGGCATCAGCTACATCAATCTGCCCACCTGGGAAAAAATGGCCAAGGACTGCGGTCTGGAAGTGGTGTACAGCAAGGCGGTCAAACCCCGCGGCACCATGTATCTGCCGATTCTGCAGGACATCAAAAAATCCAACGCCGATTTGATTTTCTACATCAGCTCGTGGTTTACGGACACGGAATCCTTTGCCAAACAGTGGTCTGATTCCGCGGCCCGGGACATCCAGGTGAATCTCTACGGCGGCGTCGCCCAGACCCAGGATTACTGGAAAATGACGGGCGGCAAGGGCTTGGGCGTGATCAGCTCCTACACGGATCTGGATACGATCCCGCTGACGCCCAAAACCATCCCCCTGGTGAAAAAAGCGCATGCGCGCAAAATCCCCATGCAGATCCATGTCCACATCGCGTATGCCGATATTTACCATTTCAAGTCAGCCATCGAAAGAGCCAAGGGAACCGGCAACATCAAAACCTTGATCAAAGCGATGGAAGATGTGGAAACCGTCTACTCCCTGGGCAAGATGAAATATGAAACCCGGAAAATTAAACCTTTCTATCATTCCCGCGTGAGAGTTGACGCGGCTAATCCCTGGAAGACTTATCCCGGCTACTTTCTGCAGTTGATCGTCCAGTTCCAGGAGGGCGGCAAGATTGCCTTCCTGCATGAGTCCTGCGAGGAAAACGAAAAGCTGGTGTCCAAATGGGTGGATCCCAAACGCTACAAAACACCGGCGGAGTTGAGGAAGTAATTGATTATAGGGAACAGTCGCGACTGTTCCCTGCAGACTGAAGGCTGAAAGGAAGGGGGCGGCATTCTTGTGAAGGCCGCCCCCTTTTCCTTTTCCGCCACGGTTCTTCCGTTCCCGGCCCGCCGCGCTCCTGAAATGCCGCTTGACACTTCCGCGCTTTGTTTCATATACTTCGTGCCGTAAAAACAAAAGCTGTCCGGCATTCATTTTCCACGCAGCCGGGACGGGATTCGAAGGAGGAAGCATGCCGAAAAATACGATATTGCACGCGCTGGTTTTTGTGCAAAACTGGGGGGAAGAAGACGGGTTGATGACTTTTCTGAGAGGAAACCCGCACGCCGTTTCCATCTTCCACGTGATGGGCCGGCACAGCTACCTCATCGACTCCAATTTTGACGACCGGGAGCAGCTTCATGACTGGATCAACCGGCTCAAGGCGCTCCGGCTTTCCTCGGGCGTGCCCGCCGTGATTTCCGTGCAGACGCAGAAAGTCATCCAGGTCTTCAAGCAAAAAAACGATTTTGACCTGAAGGATTACAAGGATCTGACGGACCGGTTTCACTTTTTCATGCTTATCGACAATCCCCACCATGACGAAAAGCTGATCGAACTCCTGAAAAAAATGCGCATTGTCAGCTCCATTCTGCACGTGCAGGGCGCGAACTCCTTTATCGTGGAAATCATCACGGAATCCTACGACAGCTACAAAAAGATGCTCGGCAAGGCCAAGGAGCTCAAGAGCATTCAGCACATTGAAACGCTGGAAGTTCTTTCCGTCAAAAAATACCGCAATCAGGTCATTGACAAAGGCGGAGAGCTTTCCTATCCGCAGGCGGATCTTCGGGAACTCTATACCCTGTAGTCCTCAAAAAAAACGGCGGCCAAACCGGCCGCCGTTTTTCGTTTTTACGCCATTTTCCCTAACGGCCCTTGAACTGCGCCGGTCTCTTTTCCAGAAACGCCTTGGCGCCTTCTTTGAAATCTTCGGTGACCAGCAGGGTTTGGAAGGCGGCTTTCTCAACCCTGGTGATCCCGTCGTAAAGGGTGCCCTCCAATC
>JAQUVQ010000032.1 GCA_028693285.1 Smithellaceae bacterium | reverse complement strand
CAATGTTGTATTTCTTGAGGTAATCGCCATTGGGGTCTTCTTTCTTGATGGCCCGAAAGGCGGTGGGGGCGGTAAACAGAACCGAAACGTGATGCTGGGAGATGACGCGCCAGAAGGCGCCGGGATCGGGGGTCCCGACCGGCTTGCCTTCATAAACGATGGTGGTGCAGCCATAGAGCAGAGGGGCATAGATGATATAGGAATGACCGACGACCCAGCCCACATCCGATGCCGCCCAGAAGACTTCGCCGGGTTTGACGTCGTAGATGTGCTTCATGGACCATTTCAAAGCGACGGCATGGCCGCCGTTGTCGCGCATGACGCCCTTGGGTTTGCCGGTGGTGCCGGAGGTATAGAGGATGTAGAGGGGGTCGGTGGCGGCGACGGGGACGCAGGGGGCTGGTTTGGCTCCTTTGACGAAGTTGTCCCAGTCAAGGTCTCTTTCGGGAATGAGGTCGGCTTTTACCTGGGGCCGCTGGTAAATAACGCAGTTTTGCGGCTTATGGGAAGCGATTTTGATGGCTTCGTCCAGAAGGGGCTTGTAGGCCAGGGTTTTCTTGCCTTCGATGCCGCAGGAGGCGGAGACGATGACTTTGGGTTTGGCGTCGTCGATGCGAATGGCCAGTTCGTTGGGGGCGAATCCGCCAAAGACGACGGAATGGACGGCGCCGATGCGGGCGCAGGCCAAAACGGCGATCAAGGCCTCGGGGATCATGGGCATGTAGATGATGACGGTATCGCCCTTTTTGACGCCGATTCCGGCAAGGGCGCCGGCAAAAACGGAAACGCTCTCCAGAAGTTGGCCGTAAGTGATCTTCCGGACGGTGTCGGTGACGGGGCTGTCGTAGATGATGGCGACTTGGTCTTTCCGCCCGTTTTCTACATGGCAGTCCAGTGCATTGTAGCAGGTGTTTAATTCCCCGCCGGCAAACCAGCGGTAAAAAGGCTTGCCGCTATCATCAAGGACTTTGTCCCACTTCCTCGTCCACTCTATGGCTTCCCCGGCTTTGCCCCAAAAGGCGGCGGGATCACTTACAGACTGTTTATAGGCATCCGCATATTTCATCTTCTGAATGTTTAACCTCCTCAATACTCGTTGATTATTGTTTTAAAGGACCCTGCGGTCCCGGATTGGCGATGGACGATTCTTTGATTTCATAAACCGCGCTGCTCATATGATCCTACTCCTTTCTTATTCACATTCGGCGCTCATGATCTTGCGCAGTTCGCGTTTCAACACCTTGCCCACGGCGCTCATCGGCAGGGCCGTCATGAATTGAATGACCTTCGGCACCTTGTAGGGCGCCACCTTTTCCTTCATGAAGGACATAATTTTCTCCCGCATCGCCGCATCTCCGGCAAGACCCGGCTTCAGAACAACGGCGCTCGCCACAATCTCCGACCCGGGCCGTTTTGGATCGGGCAGACCGATGGTAGCCGCGTTTTCGATATCGGGGTGTTGGATGAGGATGTCGTCCACGACACGCGTGAAGACCTTAAAGCCGGATACGCTGACCATATCTTTCAGGCGGTCCACGATGGAAAAATAACCTTCCTCGTCCATCACCGCCACATCACCGGTATAGATCCAGCCGTCCCGAAGGGTATGGGCCGTCTCCTCGGATTTGTTGTGGTACCCGATGAATACCTGCGGACCTTTCGCCACAAGCTCTCCAGGCTCACCGATGGGCGCTTCTTCTCCCGATCCCGGATCCACGAGCTTCACCTCGGTATCACTGATGGGCAAGCCCACGGAACCGATCTTCTTTACGCCATCCCGCGGAAGGGCAAGAATGATCGGCGTGGTTTCCGTCATGCCGCAGACCTCCATCAGTTTCCCCTTGCCGACGATTTCTTCGAATTCCCGGATGTTTTCCACGGGAAAAGCGGAAGCGCCGCTGACGAAGAACCTGACGCATGAGAAATCGAGACTCCGGAACTCCGGAAGTTTCATGAGTTCCAGATAAATGGTCGGCACGTTTACCACAAAGGTCGGTTTGCAGGTTTCCATGGCCTTGATGATGTAGGGCAGATCGCGGGGGTTCGGAATGGCAATCAGCGTGGAGCCCATCGCGAGGTTCCACATGACGACAAAATTCCCCGCCTGATGGAACATCGGAAAGGCGGAAAGGGTGATGTGCTCCCCCATGTACATTTCGACCCACGCGTTGAGCTGCACGATGTGACGGACGAGGTTATTGTTCGTCAGGAGGGCGCCCTTCGGCGCTCCCGTAGTTCCGCCCGTGTACATCATCAGACAGGGGGAGGCCGGGTCAATCTTCACATTGACGGGGTCGGCCGGCATGGCGCCGATGGCGTCCTTGAAACTGATCGTTTCCACTCCGGGAATCGGCGTCACCGGACTCACGGGAATTTCCTGGGGCAGATCATCGAAGACGGAAGCCACCAGAACGACTTCCACGCCAGTCTCCGCGACCGCCTTCATGGCCACGGGAAAAAGCACATCCGCCGTAATCAGGACTTTTGCGCCGGAGTCGTTGAGCTGATAACCCAGTTCCTCCGCCGTCAAAAGAGGGCTCACGCCCGTGAAGACGCATCCCGCCTTCTGAATGCCGGCGGATCCGATATAAGCGGCCGGAATGTTGGGCAGGTGGGAGCCCACCGTATCCCCGGGACAACATCCTCTGGCGATCAGAAAATTGGCAAACTGGTTGGACAGCTCGTCCAATTGACGATACGAAATCTCCGTCCCCATATAATGCACGGCAATTCTTGAAGGAACTTCTTCAAAGGCCTTCCGCAGAACATCGGCATAGGCCATTGTCGGATACGCCAGTTTCTCCGGCACGTGCTTGTCGTAATGCTTCAGCCAGGGTTTTGACGCGTAGATGCTTTCCATGACACCCTCCTTGTCGGGCTCCGTTCATCGAACGGTCAAGAAGCGCCGCCGTGGATCGATGACGGCGCTTGCAACTCTAAACGGCAAAACTTTCTTCCGGAATATCGATCATCGAAAGATCCTCGCTCTTGACGGCCTTTGCCGCCGCGTCAACTTCAGGCAAAACGTGTTTAATGAAGTATCGGGCGGCGGCAACCTTTCCGATATAGAAGGCCGCATCGGCATTCTCTTTGGCGAGGAGATTGAGGCTTTGCATATCCGACGGATGGATTCCCTTTCCGGCTGCGATTTCGTCCAGCTTCTCGCGGGCCACGCCCGCCTCCCAGAGAAGGAGCCAAGCCATCACGACCTTGCCCATCAGCATCAGGAACGGATAAGCATTGCTGACGGGGATCATGAACTTGCCGGCCTTTGAGCTCTCTGCAAAGTACATCGCCGTCTCGGCCAGCGTGTTTGCCGCCCGCCCGACGTCGCCCGCCAGGTCTTTCAGCGCTTCCTTCCCCTGATACTTTGCAACCGCGGCATTCATCTCCCCCAGGAGCGACATGAAGTACATCCCCTTCTTCAGTCCCATCTTGCGCCCGACGAGGTCAAGGGCCTGAATGCCGTTTGCCCCTTCGTAGATCGAGGCGATCTTGATGTCCCGCATGAACTGTTCCACGGGATATTCGGAGCAAAAGCCGTAGCCGCCGTAGGTCTGGATGGCGAGTTCCGTTACCTTGAAGGCCATATCGGAACAATAGGCCTTGCAGATCGGAGTCAGGACCTCCAAAAGTCCGTGATATTTATCCCGGTCCGCTTCGGTCTCCGTACCGTGCTCCCGGTCCACACAATAGGAGACATAGCACATCAGCGCCCGCATCCCCTCGACGTGAGCCTTCATCCACAGGAGCATCCGGCGCACGTCGGCGTGCTGAATGATCGGCACCCGCGGGGCTTCCGGGTTTTTCATCTCCAGGAGTGACGAGCCCTGCAGACGTTCCTTCGCGTAACGGAGGGCATGGAGATAGGCAATGGAGGCGCCGGCAACGGATTGCAGACCGACGGCGATGCGCGCCTCGTTCATCATCTGGAACATGATCTTCATTCCCTGGCGCTCCTCACCCAGCAATTCGGCATAGCAATCCCCGTTGTCACCGAAGTTCATCACGCAGGTGGAACTGCCGTGAAGCCCCATCTTGTGTTCGATGCCCCCGATGGCGTAGTCGTTGCGCCTCCCCGGCGATCCGTCGTCATTGACAAGAAATTTCGGAACGAGGAAAATCGAAATACCGCTTGTTCCCGCCGGGTCGCCGTCAATCCTGGCCAGAACCGGGTGAACAATGTTTTCCGTCAGGTCATGGTCCCCGGAAGTAATGAAGATTTTTGTTCCCTGAAGGCGGAAGGTGCCGTCGGCCCGGCGAGTGGCCTTCGTCTTGATATTTCCCACATCGGAACCGGCGGATGGTTCCGTGAGCGCCATCGTTCCGCCCCAGACACCGGCATACATCTTGTCCATGTATGTGCGTTTCTGTTTTTCGGTGCCGTAGACCTCAATCATATGCGCAGCGGCTTGCGCCGGTTCGGGATAACAGAAGAAGGCAAAATTGTGGATGAACCATTCCTTGGCGGCCATGGTAATCACCATGGGGAAACCCTGTCCACCCGCCTCGGGCAACACCCCCATGTTGATCCAGCCGCCCTCGCGGTAGAGATCGAAGCAGCGGCGGAAGGACGGCGGCGCAAAAACCTGTCCGTCCGAAAGCCGGCAGCCTTCCCGATCCCCGGTCACCAGGGCGGGGAAAATCACTTCCACGGCCAGACGCTCGGCCTCCTTGAGAACCATGTCAAACATATCCGGAGAAAAGTCCGACCATGCCGGCATTTGGCACAGATCCTCGGTATGGAGCAATTCCTGAAGAACAAACTTCTGATCCCGACTATCCAATATCAGATTCATTCGATGGCCTCCTGAATTTATGCCTGCGCAAGCTTTTTCCGAATATCTTCCCGCAAAACGTTTTTCATAATCTTCCCGACGGGATTCCGGGGAATGGCTTCGATAAGCTCGACGCGTTCCGGCGTCTTGTAGATGGCCATGCCTCTTTCCTTCATGAAGGAAGACACATCCTCGAGCGTCACGATTTCACCTTCCCTGGGCACTACATAAACACAGACTTTTTCCCCCATGATTTCATCGGGCATGGCTACCGCGGCCACTTCCTGAATTTTCGGATGCCCCAGCAGAACGTTTTCCACTTCCTGCGCGCTGATATTGAAACCGCCGCGGATGATGATGTCTTTCGTTCGGTCAAAAAATCCGATGCAGTCGTTTTTCTTGATCTGGAACAGGTCGCCGGTATTGAAATATCCGTCTTTGTCAAACGCAACGGCGGAAAGATCGGGGCGCTTGAAATAACCGGAGATGACATTTGGCCCCTTGTAGAAAAGCTGCCCTACATCCCCTTCCTGAGTGAGCTCTTTTTGCGTAACCGGATCGACGACTTTCAATAAAATGTGCCGAAGCTGACTGTCTTTGGCAACCCAGGACGATCCCGGCTTTCCGTATTGAGGAAAGTTATCGACCCTCATCTCCATATCGGGCATATTGTAAGCACCGGAAACATTGGCCGTTCCTTCGTTCTGTCCCCAGATGTTGCCGAACTCGATGCCCCATCGGCGTTTGAGTTCCTGGACCGACCACAAGGACGGCGGCGCCGACCCGAGCGTGATCGCCCTCATCTTGCTGAGATCGAACTGATCCACCTTGGGGTGCTTCAAAAGACCATTGATGACCGCCGGCACCAGAAGGGTATAATGAACCTCTTCCATAATGAGCTGCAGAATAAAGGTCGGCCCGTCAAAGGGATGATGAAGGACCAGCTTCCCTCCGCCTCTGAGCCATTCGATAAATACGGTTCCGATGGAGGCCATATTCACCAGGGGACCCGCGGTGATGTATGTGTCGCCGGGTTTGACCGGAACCGTCTCAAAGCACAAATCCGTCAGAAACAGCCAGTTGTTGTGGGTGAGCGGGCAGCCCTTCGGCTGCGCCTCCGTTCCGGACGACCAGCAAAGGGTAAAAACATCGTTGGCGTCTATCCGGATGGCGTCGGTTTTCCCCGTGACGGGGCCCTTCGCCATTTCCTGAATATCGGCAAGCGTCAGAATCTGCCGGATGGAAGAGACCTCGCCGCGCACTTTCCCGGCCATTTCGATATGCGAATAACCGCCGAATGTGTCGATGGTGATGATCGCCGCCGCATCGGTCATGGAAGCGATGTACTTGAGCTCCGAAAAGCGCCATTGCATGGGCATGGGCGAGATCAAGGCGCCGGCGCGCGTGACGGCCAGATAGAGCATGGCCAATTCCCAGACATTGGGAAGCTGAACCATGATGATGTCGTCCTTTTGGATGCCCCTGGCCAACAGCCCCTCCGCCACGGCGCTGGCTGCCTGATCCAGCTGCCGGTAGGTTAATCTTTCAGGCTTTGATCCCACCAGGGCTTCACGGTTCAGCGGATCCACGAGACAGATCTTTTCCGGATCTTTTTGCACATGTTCGTTGAAGTAATCGATGAACGTCTTGGTTCCCCAAGCCCCTGCGTCCGTCCAATGGCGAATCATTTCCTTTGAAGACAGAATCATATTTTCATTCCTCCTTCACTGATGACTCTCAATTGCCAGACTCCCTGAATAAGGCTGCAAACGGTCCCGGCCCGGTCCTTGATTTCCAGGTCCATTTTCCAGTCAGCCTTCCCTTTCGCCTCGGCCTCGGCCTGAATGGCGTTGACTTCGGCCTCGCTTAACGTCGCTTCAACGGTTACGTCGGTTGTCGCCGGCCGGCGGAATTGAATGTTGATCGCTTTGACGATGGGATAGAATCTCGCATAGTCGAATGAAGCCACATAAATCGGACCGCCGATGTATTCGCCCGCCGTAAAGAGAGAACCCGCATAGATCGTGCCGATGTGGTTGATGTTCGGTTCAAAAGGAAGAAGCACCTTGACATGGCGGTCCTGCATCTCCACGATGCGAATCCCCATTTTTTTGGTGATCGGGACAGCGTTTTCCAGCATTTCGATATGCGTCTGATACTTTGGATCGATCATGTACGCCACCTCCGGGACAATTTCTGTTAAGTTGTGAATTGAAAAAGCGGCGCAGGGCAAGAAGCCGTCAAACCGCTCCCGGTGCGCCGCCGGGAGCGGTTCACACGACCATTCTCAGGGCAGAGCCGCGATAAACGACCCCGTGAGTTTTACACCTCCCAGTTTATCCGCCGCCTGAATCTCGCAGCGCATCCTTTTCTCACCGTCCGCCTCAAACTTTTCAACCACGTTGCCGGTGACGACAATCGTTGCCCTGTCTCTGGAGTTCGGGTCGTCCAAATCCATGGGTTCCGTCATCCCGGAAAACCGGACGCCGAATTTACGCAGATTTTTGTCGTCAATCCAATCCGTGACGGCCTGCCCGACAATGCCCATCACGAACATTCCGTGAGAAATCACCCGCGGCATTCCGAACATTTTGACGAACGTCTCGTCGTGGTGAAGGGGATTGAAGTCTCCCGAGGCTCCGGCATATCGGACCAGATGCGTGCGGGTAATGGGATCCGATGTAAACGTCGGCATCGCGTCGCCAACGTTGACACTCTCATACGTCAATGCTTTCGTCATGGTTTCCTCCTATCTCTCCACTAAAGTTGTGCGGGCGCGCATCGCCAGTTCCCCGCGCTGATTTCTGATTTCCGCTTCCAGAACGGTGAACTCCATGAATTTTCCCGGTTTGCCTTTTTTCTCCTTGTCAAACATTTCGACAACCTTGATGACCCCGGTCATCACGTCGCCAGGATGAACGGGAAGCAGATACTCATACTCTTCCTCTCCATGAAGCAGCCGGATCAGGTTGATGCCGACCTCCTGCAGCATGGGCATCAATCCCCCGCCGCCCCAAAGCAAAAAACACGTTTGAAACGTCGAAGGGGGAACAATGTCCTTATAGCCCGCTGTTTTTGCCGCTCCGGCATCCACGTAAATTGGCTTCACCTGGCTCTTGCTCTCCTTCTGCGAAACGGCCATCGCGAACTCGGCAATCTTTCCCTTTTCCACCTCAAAGATGTAAGGGGGAAACACCTTCCCTACTTTTGTTTTGTCGGCCATAATAACCTCCCGTTTTAATGGTAAAAATTATTTTCAGATAATGATCGTCACGAAAAAAGTCCCGTCTTCTGGAATTCATCGATCTCTTCCTCGCTGTATCCCAGATCCAGGAAAACCTTCCTGTTGTGTGTTCCCGCCGTTACGCCCGTATTCCCGTACGCAGGGGGGGTTGCTGAAAATTTGAAGGGACAGGCCGGCTGTCGCACAGCCGCTCCGTCAGGCAAAGTAACATCGACCGTCCAGCCACGTTCCCGGGCCAGAGCGCTGTTAATGGCCTCCGGCAGAGAAACCACCGGTTCAACACAGGCTTCCACCTTGTCGAAAATGCTTTCCCATTGGGCCCTGGTTTTCCCGCGGATTACCGTCCTTATCTCTTCCTTAACCCTGGACAGATCCGGCGGCATAATCCAGCCGGCAATCAGATCGGGGCGCCCGATCGCCTGGCAGAAGGCGGAAAAGAATTGCGGTTCCAGACCACCGAAACTCATATACTGATGGTCCGCCGTCTCATAAAAATCGTAAAGTGAACCGCCGTTGAGGATAAAACCCTCCCTTTCCGGTATTTCGCCCGCCGCCATATAGACTGCGGCGGCCAGGGCATTGAAAGCGAAAACCCCGTCCGTCATGGATATGTCGAGATGCTGGCCCTGTCCCGTCTTCTGCCTGTGGATCACCGCGGCCAGAATGGCGATGATTGTACTATTCGACCCTGAAGCCACGTCGGCAATCTGCATGGGCATGGGAACAGGCCCGCCATCTTTGCGCCCCGCATAGCTCATGAGTCCCGCGAGGGATAAATAATTGATGTCATGGCCCGCTTTATCTTTCAGGGGTCCCGTCTGGCCATATCCGGTCAGAGAACAATAGATCAGAGACGGATATTTCTCCTGGATCTGGGAAAAGCCCAGGCCAAACTTCGCCATTACCCCCGGACGGAACTGTTCAAGGAGAATGTCGTACTCTTCCAGAAGACGATTGACGACCTGTACAGCCCTCGAATCTTTCAGGTTGAGCGTAATGGACTTTTTTCCGCGACCCAGATAGGCCGAAGCAACGGACAGGGCCGTTCCCGTGATAAACGGCGGCGTTACGGCAGCCAGGTCGGGACGGCTTCCTGAAACAACAGACAGGACATCCGCTCCCAAATCAGCCAGGGTCATGGTTGCATACGGCCCCGGCAAAAGGGTCGTGAAGTCGAGAATTTTTAAACCTTCCAGTGGTCCGGCCATGCGCTATAACCCCATAAACCTGGCAATAATGACTTTCATGATTTCATTGGTCCCGGCGAAAATCCGGCTCACCCGGCTGTCTCGCCAGGCCCGTGAAATCCCGTATTCATCGCAGTACCCGTAGCCCCCGTGGAGCTGAAGGCATCGGTCCGCAACCTGGTGGGCCATATCCGTGATCCAGTATTTGGCCATCGACGTCTCGATGATGACCTGCCGCCCCTCCATGTGATCCACAATCAGTTTGTCCACAAAGGTCCGCCCGATCTTGATCTGTGTGGCGCATTCCACCAGCGTGAACTGATTGACCTGAAACTTGGAAACGGGTTTTCCAAAAACCGTTCGTTCCCGGCAATACTTAATGGTGGTTTCCAGCATGTATTCGGCGGCCGCGATTCCGCAGATGGCAACCACCAGACGCTCCTGCTGAAGCTTCATCATGAGCTTCAGGAATCCGGTCCCTTTTTCGCCCAGACGGTTGCTTTTGGGAATTCTGCAATCCGTGAAATACAGCTCGGACGTATCCTGACTGTGCCAGCCGGCTTTTTTAAGCCGTCTTCCCTTCTCAAAGCCGGGAGTGCCGGCTTCCACAACAAAAAGATCCACCGCCTTGTGGGGGTCCGTACAGGCCGGATCTTTTGCCGCCACGACACACAGATCGCAGTTGATCCCGTTGCTGATAAAGGTTTTCTGCCCGTTCAGGACAATGTCATTCCCGTCCTCCACGGCGGTCGTCTTGATCGCGGCAAGGTCGCTGCCGGTATTGGGTTCCGTCATGGCCACCGCCGTGATGATGTCGCCGGTGACTGAGCCGGGAAGATATTTTTGCTTCTGCTCTTCGGAACCAAAGGAAA
Source organism: Smithellaceae bacterium (assembly GCA_028693285.1). GTDB lineage: Bacteria > Desulfobacterota > Syntrophia > Syntrophales > Smithellaceae > UBA8904. The sequence goes on along the minus strand of JAQUVQ010000032.1, from coordinate 22,200 downwards.
TGAGATAGGGAACAACGATATCGGTATGCAGGGGGGCCGCAAGTCCGGCAAAATTGGAATGAGCCAGCTCCTCGGTGACAATCACCGAATACAGAAAATCCGCTCCCGCGCCGCCGTATTCCACCGGAACGGACATGCCCAGAAATCCGTGCTCCCCCATTTTTTTCCAGGCGCTCTTGGGAACGATGCCGGCCTCTTCCCATTCCTCGACATGGGGAAGCAGTTCATTGGCCACAAATTTCCGAAAGGTATCCCGGAACATTCGGTGTTCATCCGTATATTGAATAATATCCATCCATCCGTCTCCTCATTGAAAATGCATTGTCCGGACGCTTTCGACCTCTCCGGCAAAACCGATCCGTCCGAAGGAGGCCGCGGAGGTGGAGAAAGCGGCTTCACCACCTCCGCGGCGCGAGCGTCATCCGCGTCGGACAGAATTATTTTCCATACTTGCCGACAATGGAAATCGCGCACACGTTCTGGTGAGGGAAACCGCCCAGGTTGTGTGTCAAACCGTATCGCGGATTTTCGAGCTGACGCTTGTCCGCCCGCCCCTGAAGCTGCAGATACATTTCATAAATCATCCGCAGTCCCGAGGCGCCGATGGGATGTCCGAAGCACTTGAGACCTCCGTCGATCTGGGCCGGGATTTTGCCGTCCCGGTCGTACATGCCGTTTAAAGCATCTTTCCAGGCCTGGCCGCGCTCCGAGAGGTGGAGATCCTCATAGGTTACGAGTTCCGTAATGGAGAAACAGTCATGACATTCGAACATGCTGATCTCCTCGCGCGGGTTCGTGATTCCGGCTTCCTTATAAGTGGCTGCCGCGCATTTGTCCGTGGTCACGAAATTCGCTCCGTCCCACTCATTGAAGCCGCCTTCATAACCGTTGCTGACGGCCAGTTGAACGGCCTTGACCGTCACCAGATCCTTCTTCTTTCTGCCCAGTTTCTGGGCGATCTCCGGCGTCGTCACGATGGCGCAGGCCGAACCGTCGCTGACGCCGCAGCAGTCAAACAGCCCCAGAGGCCAGGCGATGATCGGGGCCGCCAGGACCTGATCGATGGTCACCGCTTTGCGCAGGTGAGCCTTTGGATTCAGGGTTCCGTTGGTGTGGCTTTTTACCGAAACATGAGCAATGGCCTGTTTGATGTCTTCATTTTTGATCTTGAACTTGGCGACGTAGGCGGAAGCAAGCTGGGCAAAGAGCCCCGGCGCCGTCGCATTGGGAAAGAACTGCCACATGAGGGTTCCGGCCGTTGATCCCCAGGCCGGAAGACCTCCGTATCCCGTATCCTTCAACTTCTCAACGCCAAGGGCCAGACAAATATCGTAAGCACCCGACGCGACGCCGTAAACCGCGCCGCGGAACGCCTCCGTGCCCGTGGCGCAATAGTTTTCCATTCTGGAAATGGGAATGTTGGGCAAACGAAGGGCCACGCCCATCGACGGAGCCCCCTTGCCCACATTGATCTCATCCATGCAGACGCCGTACCAGGCCGCCTGAATATCATTTTTTTCAATGCCGGCATCGGCAATCGCTTCCTGAAAGGCCTCCACCATCAGCCCCTCGGCTCCTATATCCCATCGCTCTCCGAACCGGCTGCATCCCATGCCGATAATAGCGACTTTATCTCTGATTCCTGAAGCCATAACGCCACCTCCTCATTGGTTGAATTTGAACAGTTTGCCGATCAGCTGGGATTTCATCATGTCGCCGCCGACCTTCAGTTTTCCGGCGCTGAAAGCCTTCATGCCGTCAAGCTTTCCGGTAATCAGGTCCACAAAATCCGTATCGGCCATGCCGATGGTGGTCGTCGGATTGTCTCCCTTTCCGGTGGTGACGCTGCACGCTCCATCCTTGACGGCGACAAACCAATCCCCGCCCGCCGGACCGGAAATATTGAACTGGAAAGACACCTCTTTTCCGGCTGCGGCCGCCGCGTTGAATACGGACGGCATTTTTGCAAAGACACCCTTGACGTCGATGCTGCCGCCTCCACCTCCGGTTGCTTCACCGCTGGCGGCGGCGGGAGGCGACAGGAAATCCATTACGGCCATATTGAGCTCCGTATAGGGTTTCGCCCCTTCCAGGCTGTTGATCTTATCCCAGTTGTCGCGAATCATTTCCGGCGTCGGCACATGCGTATCGTCCCCCAGCATCACGCCGGGGCCGGTCAGAATCGCCGCCCGGCTGAAAAATCCGGCCCCCGCGTTGAAGATGTTGCCGGAATCCCTGCAATCTTCGGAGCACAGATATAGAACGATGCCGGCGACGTAATCCGGATTCATTCTCTCGAGCATTTCCGGCGGCATCATATCCTGCGTCAATCTGGACGCGGCGATGGGGGCGATGGTGTTGACTTTGATGTTGTATTTCGCGCCCTCCAGCTTCAGCGTATTCATGAATCCGACAAGACCCAGCTTGGCGGAGGAGTAATTCGTCTGGCCGAAATTGCCGTAAAGGCCGGCCGCGGAGGTGGTCATGATGATGCGGCCGTACCCGTTTTGGCGCATGGCCTCGAACGCCGGACGCGTCACATTATAGGCGCCGTTGAGATGAACGGCGAGGACGGCCTGCCAGTTTTCCGGCTCCATCTTCAAAATGCCTTTATCCCTGAGAATGCCGGCGTTGTTGATGAGGATATCGACTTTGCCGAAAGCGTCCAGCGCCGTCTTCACGATCTTCTGACCGCCCTCGGGCGTGGCGACGTTGTCGTAATTGGCGACGGCTTCGCCGCCCATGGCCTTGATCGCCTCCACAACCACATCCGCGGGTCCGGCGGCCCCTGATCCGGATCCGTCGCGTGCGCCGCCGAAATCATTCACGACAACCTTGGCTCCGCGGCGACCCAGCTCCAGCGCATACGCCCGCCCCAGACCTCCGCCGGCGCCCGTTACAATAGCCACCCGCCCCTGAAAATCGATTTCCGGCGTCCAGTCGATCTGTGGAACGGCCTTCCAGAAGTATTGTGAAAATCCCCGAACCGTGTCCACGACGCGTCTGCGGAAAGACATCTTGACGGGCATGCCGATTTTGATGTCGTTCAACTCGCTGTCCGTGAAATCCATCATGAACCGGCCGCCGCCCTCAAACTGCACCATGCCGTAAATCGCCGGAGGATCCACGGACACGGCCAGAAGATCTCCCGTAAACGATCGGACTCTGGCCTTGATATTGGCGAATTCGTAATCCTCCAGGGTTCCCATGTGGCCGCAGGCCGGATTCACGCAAAGATCCGCCAGGGGAAACTGAGCCGTCCCGCAATCCCGGCATTTTCCACCGACAAATCCGAGGACCATTTTCCGGTTCCGCCACAGGGCCGTCATGGTCGTCTGCACGGGCGCCTCCGCCCGGATTCCCATCTCCGGATTGAGCAGATCCCGGAATTTCAGGAACTTCATGTAGTTGTCCGTGGTCTTCTTGTTGGCCAGCGATCCTTTGAGCCCCGCGCGCTCGGGCAGTTTGGCGATATTCTCCGTAACCTTGAAATAAAGGGCGTCGCACCCCTGTCCGAAACCTGCCAGAAGGATGCCGTCTCCCGGCTTTGCCGTTTCGAGCGCCCCGACCAGCATCAAGATCGCATGCGCAACGCCGGTCTCTCCGGTTACCTCGTGCATCGTATCGGCCAGTTTGTCCGGCGTGGCCCCCAATTTCTTCCCAATCGATTTATGTTCCGCCTTGAAGAAACAGGGGAAAACCAGTTTTTGCACGTCATTCATCGTGATATTCAATTTCTTGAACAGGCCGTTCACCGCTTCGGGAATGATTTTGGAATAGCCTTCTTCCCGAAGCCACCTCTCTTCCCAGGTGTAGTCGAACTCGGATTTGGATCCCCGGTAATGATCCACGAAATCGTAGGTGACGGAATAAGAACCCAAAAATTCCGCCACAACGCCTTCATCTCCAACCAGGATAGACGCCGCGCCGTCGCCGAACCACATTTCGTAAAAGCCGGCCGGACGGGTCTGCCGTTTGTCGGACGCAGTCACCAGAATGGATTTGCGGTTCCCCGATTTGATCACGTCCAGGGCGGTCAGAAGGCCGGTCGTACCCGCCCGCTGGGAAGACGTGAAATCCGCCGTATTGATGTCGCTGCGCAGATTCAGCGCCGTGGTCATGATGCCGGCATTCTGGCGATCCAGGAAAGGCAGGCTCGTGGAGCAGAGGTACCCTGCATCAATCTTGGTTTTGTCCTTTCCAATCAAACAATCCATGGATGCGGCGACAGCCATCGTCAGACTGTCCTCATCGTAATTGCACATGGAACGTTCGCCCTGGGCCACACTGATAAGCGCCGGAGCGAACCAGCCCATCGATTGATAGATGGCCATTCTGTCCAATCGCAGGCGGGGAATATAGGCTCCGTATGACGTGATTCCGATCATCGTTCTACCTCCTTCATTCACAAGACATTGCGTTCTAATTTTTAAACCGATGCTTCAGATCCTCTCCGCTTCAGAATTTGAAGATTTTCTCCAAAAGCTGGGATTTCATGATATCTCCCTCGATTTTCAGCTTTCCCGACGTATACGCCTTCATGGCGTTGACCTTGCCGTTCATCAGGTCGAGGAAATCCCCCGCCTGGATCTTCAGTGTGCAGGTCGGGGTCGCGTGGAGACCGGACGCCACCGTACAAGCGCCGTTTTTGATGTCGGCGGACCAGTCACCGCCTCCGTCACCGGAAATGCAGTACTGGAAAACAACCGCCGCTCCTCCCGCGGAGCCTGGCTGAAAGGCCCCGGGCATTTTTTCAAAAACGTCTTTCACCGCGGCGAAGCCGCCGCCGCTTTGCGCCGGCTCTTTCTTTCCCTCCAGAGCCGAGAGGAGATCCTGAAGGACCAGATCGTTCAACTGTCCGTATTCCTTGGCGCCCTTGAGATCCATGATCTTCGCCCAGTTGGCGGACACATCCTCGACGGACGGAATCTTCTTGCCGGCTCCGACGACGGCGCCGGGGCTGGTCATCATGGCGGCGCGATTGTAAAATCCTGCGCCGCAATTGTAAATCCTGCCGGTCTCATTGCATTCTTCAGAGCCCAGATAAAGCACGATGGGCGCAACATACGCCGGATTCATCTTGGCCAGCAGATCCGGCGGCAGGATGTCCTCCGTGAGACGGGACGCGGCAATGGGCGCAATCGTGTTCACCTTAATGTTGTACTTGATTCCTTCGAGCTTCAGGGTGTTCATGAAGCCGACAAGGCCCAATTTGGCCGAGGAGTAGTTGCTCTGGCCGAAATTGCCGTAAAGCCCCGCGGCGGAAGTCGTCATGATGATCCGTCCGTAGCCATGGTCCCGCATGACGCTGAAAGCGGGACGCGTCACATGGAAGGCCCCGTTCAGATGAACGTCCAGAACCGCCTGCCAGTTTTCCGGCTCCATTTTGAGAATGCCCTTATCCCGCAGAATGCCGGCATTGTTGACCAGAATGTCCACTTTCCCAAAAGCGTCAACGGCGGTCTTGACGATGTTTTCGCCTCCGTTCGGGGTCGCAACATTATCGTAATTGGCAACCGCCTCTCCTCCCAGCGCTTTGATTTCATCAACGACTTTGTCCGCCGGGCCGGCCGCTCCCAGGCCTGCGCCGTCCCTGGCGCCGCCGAAATCATTGATCACTACTTTTGCGCCCCGCCTTGCAAACTCAAGGGCGTATACACGCCCCAGTCCGCCGCCCGCACCGGTGACAATGGCCACCCGACCATCAAAACGGATTTCCTTGCTTGCTCCCATCATCGTTCTCCTTTTCGTGAAATGTCTTTTTGAAAGCAATCGAGTTTCAACGTTGGACAAAAATCTTTTCTACGCCGGGAAGTTAAAACAGCTTGTTCACTCTCTCCAGCGTCTCCTTAGCCTCTTTCACCATTCTCTCCAGCAGTTCCTTGCACGTAGGCACATCCTGGATGAGTCCGATGGACTGCCCCACCATCATGGGAGCGGCCTCCACATCGCCGTCTTCCCATGCCTCTTTCATTCGCTCACCGGCGATGAGGGGATAAAGAGCCTCGAACCCCCCTCCCTTTTCCTCGATTTCACAGATGCTCCTGACCACCTGGTTCTTGAGCGCCCGGCCCTGCAGATGAAGCGTTTTACAGATCAGCGTGGTTTCGTTCTCCTGGCGTTTCACAATCTCCTGTTTGATATTGTTGTGAACGGCGCAATCTTTCGTGGCGATGAAACGGCTGGCCATCATGACCCCCTGCGCCCCCAGCGACAGAGCCGCCGCGAGGGATTTGCCGTTGGCGATGCCGCCCACCGTCACCACGGGAATTTTCACGGATTCGACGATGCGGGGCGTCAACACCATGGTCGTGACATCATCGTCGAGCGGATGACCGCCTTCCTCGATGCCGGCTGCGTAGATGCCGTCATAGCCCGCCTTCTCGGCATGCAGGGCATGACGCACCGACCCCACCTTGTGAAAAAGCTTAACTCCTGCTTTTTTCAGCAGGTCGATGTACTCGGGCCCCACCGCCTTGTCCACCGGAGCGCCGGATACTTCAATGCCGGCCACTTTCTCTTGGGCGCAGACCCGCAGGTACATCTGGTGATGCCCCGCCGTGATGCGCACGGAGGGAAGAATGGTGATTCCGACCATGAACGGCCGGTCGGTAAGTTTGCGGGTCTCCTGAATGGCGTTGCGGAAGTCCTCTTCCGTTTCATAATTTCCCGCGGTAAGATTTCCCATCCCCCCCGCGTTGGAAACCGCCGCGGCGAGCGTCGGTTTGCAAAGCCACATCATCGCCCCGCAAATAATGGGGTACTTGATCCCAAACATCTCGGTGATTGCCGTTTTCATTTGAATCCTCCTTATAGTATTTCAACCTGCCTTGCGTGATTCATCCGGCCGCCGGGCGGCGCTCCGGATTTTTGCCTTGCGGCCGTCACGCGCAGGGATGAGACGAAAACACCGCGTTCCCCGGCAGGAAATCAACCGTTTCGCCGAGGGAAATTCCATCCATTTTTCCGAAATATTTCGGAAATTCCGTCGCCAGCCAGAATTCCGACGCGCAAACCTTGCCGTAATAAAAAGCCGCCTCCGCGTCCTTAGAGAGGATTTCCGTCAGAGCTTCCCCTTTTGCGCCGTCCGTGCACGCGGAAAGCTTCGGGCGGGCCAGCGTCAGGCACCACAGATGCATCCAGACGAGCATCAGGTCGAAAAAGGCCCTCCGCACGGGATCAACATTTAACAGCAGCGTATGGTATCGCCCCTCATCCATGTGCTTTTTCATGGCATCTAAAACGGAATCCATCCGCTGGAGTCCCTCAAGAAGCCTATTGCAGTAAACGTCGTCCACGATGCCGGATGCGTTTTCGATCGTCTTTTCGATTCTGGATTTCAATACCGTGTAATTCTTCCGATCGGCATTCAGCAGGATCTTTCTCATGACCAGGTCCAGAGATTGAATGCCGTTGGTTCCTTCGACGATGCTCAGAACCTTGCAGTCCACCGCCAGCTGCTCCACGGGATAATCCGAGCAATAGCCGTATCCCCCGTGGACTTGTATCGCTTCGGCAGTGATCCGCCATGCATTGTCCGAATTGCCCGCCTTGACCAGGGGGATGAGAATCTCAACCAGGGACCGGGCTTCCCTGCTTTCCTCACCATCAAGCAGTTTGGACAGGTCGATCTGCTTGGCCACGTAATACGAGAGCATCCGCTCGGCCTCGATGCAGCCCTTCATTTCCATCAGCATTCTTGTGACGTCGGGATGTTCGATGATGGGCACCTTGGGAGCGGCCGCCTCGAACATTTTGCTGAAGTGAACGCCCTGCAGCCGGGTGCGCGCGTAATCCACGGCATACTGTAAAGCCGCGGAGGAACCGCCCAGCGCCATAATTCCGACCTCGAGCCTTGTTTCATTGAGCATCTGAAACATGATGTTCATTCCGCGGCCCCGCTCGCCCAGCAGATAACCCGTACAGTTTTCATTATCCCCGAAGGACATGGCGCAGGTCGCCGATCCGTGGGCGCCCATCTTGTGCTCCACGCCGGTGCAGAACACATCGTTCCTTTCTCCCAGGGATCCATCCTCACGGACCAGATACTTGGGAACGATGAAAATGGAAATTCCCCTGGTTCCCGGCGGGTCCCCTTCAATGCGGGCCAGGACCGGATAGACGATCTGGCGGGTGATGTCCTGGTCTCCGTTGGTAATGAAGCACTTCTGCCCGGTAATTCTATACGTTCCATCGGGCTGCCAAACGGCTTTGGTTTTCAAAGCCCCCACGTCGGAGCCCGCCTCCGGTTCCGTCAGGCACATGGTTCCGCCCCATTCACCGGAAAGGAGTTTTTGCACGTAGAGCGACTTCTGCTCGGGCGTCCCGAAGCTATGAATCAAATGGGCGGCCCCGTGCCCCAGCATGAAAAAAAGCATCAGCGCTCCGCCGGCCCCGCAGAAGATTTCCCAGGTGCACGCCTGGATGGCCAGCGGCATCCCCGCCCCTCCGATCTCCTGGTCGTCGGATATGCTTAAGAATCCCGCATCAAAGAGCGCCTTGGCCGCGGCCGGGTAGCCCGAAGGCAATCGTACGGATTTGGTTTGCGGATCATAATGGCAACCTTCCCTGTGCCCGGTCACATTCGCCGGGAAGACCGATTCCGCCGCAATCTTTTCGGCCAGCCGGATCGTTTCCTCATAAACGGCGCGGTCAAAATTTTCAAAACGCCGGAAGCGGTTCATCTTGTCCACTTCCAGAAATTCAAACAGGGTGAAGAGCAAATCACGATGATCCACGAGATATTTCTGCATTACACATTCGCCTCCACAATGGCCACAGGTTTCGTTTTGTCAAAGTTTTCTGCGTATGGCCTTTACACAGCCGACCCGTCGGTCACGCTTTATAAAATTTCTGAACCAGTTTAAAAAACTCGCCTGAAAAAACCATGATGGTCTGATTCCGGTTTTCAAGGTTCACGGCCGTCTCCAGCGAGGAAGCATGGATGTTTTCATTCAGAACCCGCTTCGTCAGCTTCAAGCCCCCCACGCTTTTGCCCACCATGGGTCTGGCGTAAGAAAGCGCCGCTTCCAGAAGCTCCTCCCGCGGGGCCAGTTTGTTGACGAGGCCTATTCTTTCGGCTTCCTCCGCGCCGACCTTGCGGCCGGTGAACAGAATATCGGAAGCGTGCGCAAGCCCCACCAGCCGGGGCAGAAAAAAGGAGCAACCCAGTTCGCCGCCGGAAAGCCCGATGTTGATGAAAGAGGCCACAAAATAGGCTTCCCTGCACGCCACCCGGATATCGCTGGCCAGCGTCATGGAAAATCCTCCTCCGGCGGCCGGGCCATTCACGGCCGATATGATCGGCTGGGGAATTCTTCTCATGCCCAGAATCAGTGCCGCGTAGCGCTCCTGCACCAGCTTCAGGAATTTTTCAGGATCCGCAAACGCTTCGGACTCCTTGTAGATCACCGCATCATTGAGATCGGCGCCCGAAGAATACCCTTTGCCGGCGCCCGTGATGACGAGAACCCGGATGGAATCTTCCCCGTACAGGGTCTGAAACAGCCTTTCAAAGTCGTTGAGCATGTCCAGATTGATGGCATTGAGCTGCCCGGGACGGTTCATCGTCACAACGCCGATGTGCGGTTCTTTTTCTTCAAAGAGCAACGTCTTGAATTCCGGCATGACCGCGCTCATGAGGCTTTCTCCCTTTTTTTCCTGTCCATCTCCCTCAATTCGCGGCGCATGATCTTGCCGATCGCGCTCTTGGGAAGCTCATCGATGAATTCCACCTCCGTGGGAACCTTATAGGCGGTCATTCTCTCTTTGCAGAAGGCTATCACCTCCGGTATCGTCAGCGTCTCTCCCGGCTGAACGACGATGTAGGCTTTCACGGTTTCACCCCTGTACTCGTCGGGAATCCCAATGCAGCAGGCCTCGCTGATCTTCGGGTGCTCGAAGAGAATTTCATCGATCTCCTTGGGAAAAACATTGAAGCCGCTCGCGACGATGACGTCCTTTTTGCGGTCTGATATGGTCAGGTAGCCATCCTCGTCGAAGAACCCGATATCTCCGGTATAAAACCATCCATCCCGGAGGGCATTGGCCGTTTCTTCCGGTTTTTCATAGTACCCGGTCATGACCTGGGGACCTTTGATGCAGATTTCGCCGGGCTCGCCGATAGGGAGTTCATTTACGCCTTTATCAACATCCACGATTTTAATATCCGTATTGGGAAGCGGAAGTCCCACGGTCCCGACTTTTACCTTTCCGCCCCAGGGGGTGGTGGTGGCAAATGCCGTATTCTCGGTAGCGCCATAGACATCGTAGATGATGGCTCCGTGGAGATCCTTCAACTGCTTCAGCGTGTTTTCCGGCAGGGGCGCCGCTCCGCCGAAATATCCCTTGACAAAGGAAAGATCCATCGTCCGGAATTTCTGATTGCCCAGAAGCGCCGTATAAATCGTGGGCACGCCGGTGAGAAAGGTCGGATGAAACTTTTCCAGCATTTCGACGATCACGCCCGGCTCCGGCTTGGGCACCAGCGTGCAGCACCAGCCGTTCCAGATGGGAAGATTCTGGCTTACGGAATACCCGGCGGAATGAAATATGGGATAAATCCCCGTGAGATTCTCGTACGTGCCCTTCAGATCGGGAAACCACACGGAGAACTGCTGGACGATCGACGAGATGTTGGCATGGGTCAGCATGGCGCCCTTGCTGACGCCGGTCGTCCCCCCCGTGTAGATGAGAGCGGCCAGCGAATCCCACTTGGCCTTGTTTTCCACGGGCGCATCCGGATACCGGGCAATCAAATCCATGAATTCATAAACGTCCGGCTGCGGTTCCACCTTTCTGAACATTGTTTTTTTAACATAGGGAAAAAGCTGCTTCTTGGGAAAGGGCAGGTAGTCGCTGATGTGGCAGGTGATGATTTTTTTGATCTTGGTTTCGCCCTTGATCTTGAGGGCCCGGGGAAGCAGCAGATCCAGCGTTACCAGGACAGCGGCGTCCGAATCGTTGAGCTGGTGGGTTAATTCCCGCTCCGTATAGAGCGGATTGTTCATGGCGGTCGCGGCACCCGCGCGATAGGCGGCATGGTCGGCAATGATCATCTGGGGAATGTTGGGCAGAAGCATCGCCACCTTGTCCCCTTCCCGCACCCCGATCTCGACGAGCGCCCGCGTGAATCGGTTGACCATTTTTTCAAGCTGCCGGTAGGTAATTTTTTTACCCATATAGATCAGCGCGACTCTTTCCGGATATGCGGCGGCGGTTCTCGTCAGAACCTCCGCCATCGTGATCTTTTCCGGGATGATTTCGGCAGGAACGCCTGAAGCATAGGATTTGTGCCATATTCTTGTAAAAGACATATTGCTCCTCCTTCTTCTTGCATGGTTCGTCAGGATTTCAGCTCATTGTTTTGGCTCCGTGATCGGGCTGCGCCAACACTCCTCCTTCATTTGAATCGTCCCTTCCGCGCCGCATCGCGCTGAAGGGATCCTGCTGATTGGGATTTTTTATCGTCCGCGAAACTCCGGCGCGCGTTTCTCCAGAAACGCGGCGACCGCTTCGATCATATCGTCGTTGGGGACCAGGGCGGCGTTGCGTTGCGCCACATATTCCAGGCCCCGCTGAATGCCGTGGTCACGGCTGTAATTTGCGACTTCTTTGATGCCCTGAATGGCAAGGGGAGGCAAACCGGCAATCTCTTCGGCCAGGGTTCGGGCTTCCTCGAAAAGGGCTTGGGGGTTCTCACAAAGCCGGGTAATGTAGCCCATCTTCAGGGATTCCTCCGCGGTCCAATCCCTGCCGGTCAACGCCAGTTCCCGAAACCAGCCCTGTCCGATGATGAATGGAACGCGCTGAAGCGTCCCGATATCCGCGATGATGCCGATTCGGGTTTCCCGAATGGAAAAGACGGCGTCTTTCGATGCCAGCCGGATGTCGCAGGCGCTGGTCAGATCGACGCCTCCGCCGATGCAGTGTCCGTGAATCGCGGCAATCACGGGCTTCCTGCAGTTTTCGATGGCGGTGATGCTCGCCTGAAGGTCCATGATTTTTCTGCGGAGCTCTTCCCGGTACACGGCCGATCCGTCTCCGAGCAAAGACTGGGCCGCAACCAGGTCCAATCCGGCGGTAAAGCTTTTCCCCTCCGCCCGGATGACGACGACCCGCACGTCGGCGTCTTCATCAAATGCCCTGAAAAGCCGCTGCATCTCCTGAAAAAAATCAATGGTCATCGTGTTGCGCTGCTTCGGCCTGTTTAAAATCAGCCAGGCGACATGGCCGGTTTTTTCGACTTTGAGCGACAATTCGTTTTCCATGCCGAGCTCTCCTTATGATTCAATAAAGGAAGCGATCAGTGTCTTTTAGGAATCGCGCCGATCTTCGGCTTTCCCGCAAACGCATCCAATCAAACATTCCATCTTTTAATTCCATCAATTGATGGGATTAGTATTTGAAATCTTCCGCCTTGTCAAGCGTTTTATTCAATAATTTGAAAAAATTTACGGCACGGTTCCAGAATCCTGTATTTATTGTCGATTGCCGGCGGGTGCCGGCGTGCGCCTGCCGGGGATGCGGCGGGATGCTTCTCTTTTGAGGCAAAACAATCCGGATAAACCATCTTGACTTTTTATGTGTTTTACAATATCGGCACCCTCGGTTGAGCGTGAAGGCAAACGGGAAAAATCGTTAACGAATTTGGAGGAGGCGCGCAATGGAAGACTACGTCCACCACACGGTCGGCGAAGAAGTGAACTTCATTGCGGGTAATTATCAGATCGTCGAAGAAGGATGTCTGACGCACGACGGAAGAGAGTTTCTCTATCTGATGGGAATTGCGACCGTGGACAATGCGTGCTGCGGACAAACCGGCTGCCGGTTCCTTCTGGTCCCGGGCTACATTCATTCATGGAAGACAAAAAGGAATCCGCAGGGAAAACCGGTCAGCGAAGTGGAGCCGATCACCGACGAACAGAAACAAGCGGCCATCCGGGCTTTCCTGGAAGCTTGCTACCCTTATGCGCAGATCAATTTTTCCGGAAAATCACATTTCTCGTAAAAACAGACGGCGGTTGTTCAAAGGATGGCACAGGCGGCAAAGTCGCTCGCAAACATTTCCAGCCTTTTTTCGGAATAATCCCCCAATGTCTTTGGCAAATCAGAAAAACCTTGACGATGGAATGGCATTATCGTAGTATTCAATCAAATGATGGAGTCACAAAATGAAATCACCCCTCGAAAAAGCCCGCAAAAACCCTGAGTCCATGAAGGCAAGGATTCTTGCCGTCGCCCGCCGTATTTTCGGCGAATACGGCTTTCACGGGACCACCACCCGCATGATCGCCAAAGAAGTGGGAATCGACATCTCCACCCTTCACTACCACTGGGGCGATAAAAACGATCTGTATGAAGCCGTTGTGATGGATGTCAACAACGATCTGGGAAGAGAGCTTCTCAAAGTGGAAAAAATCGTCCACGGCAGCTCGCTGGAAGAGCGCCTGAACGTCTCCATCGACAAGATGATGGATTATTTGTTTGACCATCCGGAGATATCGAACCTGGTTCTGCTTCGCTATTTCAGCAAAACCCGCAACGAGATTGATGTGGATTTCAAAGTGCCGGAATTCAGCGGCGACATCGCCCGCGCCATGGGGCTCGCGAAAGACGCAAAAAATCCATCGCCAAGGTCCATGATGAAAGTCCTGAGCATCATGAACAGCATGCACAGTTTTGTCTCCGGAGAGAATTTTTTCCGTCCGATGTTGAAACTGGACAGAAAAAATTACATCCGTGCAGTCAAGGAAACCCTGAAGTTTCTGCTCATCCCCGCCTTTGTCCTCCAGGAAGGGAAAACCAAAAAGGGAGGGGACAGTCCCGAAGCCCCTCTTGCCAAAGAAAAGAAGAAAGCACGGCCGGCAAAAACGGCGGAGTAAACAGGATCATCCCTGTTTATGCCATTTCCGCCTGCCGAACCTTAAACCGTTCTTCCGGTTTTTTTCCGAATCCCCGGGGTTACAGACCCCGCAGATGATCCGGCCTTAGTAGCCGTTCGTCCCGGCCGGTCAGAACCTGATCCACCAGGGCGATCATTTTGGGCTTGTCTTTCTGAAGCGTGCCGGTGACCGGCAGATAATTGGACGCGTGCGTGCCGACAAATTTCAGCGGGTTCAGGGTGATGTTTTCAAGCATCATTTTCATCTCCTCCAGGGTTTCAAAAGGATCCAGGAGCTGAAATTCGCCTTTCTGCACCTGTCGGTAGAGCACGGTCCCCAAAACGGGCGTGACCGTCAGGGCCGCAAGATACTGGGGCTTCATTTCGTCGCAGATTTTTGCGGTGGCAAGGGCGTGGCGCCGTGAAGGCTCTCCCGGGCCGGCAAGCCCCAGCAGAACCATCGCGGACAAATTGATCCCCGCATCAACCAGCCTCCGCCCGGCTTCCAGCATCTCGGCGCTCCCGACTCCCTTGCGAACCTTTTTCAGCAGTTCGTCGTCGCCGGTTTCAACGCCGATATACGCTTTGGTCAGGCCGGCGGACCGAAGCGCCCGCAATTCAGTCGGCGATTTGGCAAGCGTGCTTTGCGGCCCCACATAGCTGCCGACATGCCGCAGCGAGGGGAATGCTGCATAAAGCGCATGGATGATTTCAAGCAGGGTTTCGGTCTCGATGGCAATCGCATCGCCGTCGCACAAGAACACCTTTTCCACGTCCCCGTAATAATCCTTTGCCATGCGGATGTCGTCCAGAATCTCGGCGGTCCGCCGTACGCGATACTTTGCGTCTTTATACATGCCGCAGAAGGTGCATTGATTGTGGGAGCAGCCAATGGTGCATTGAAGCAAGTAACTATTGGCCTCACTGAAGGGCCGGAATATATTTCCTTCGTATCTCACAAAATCCTTCCTTGTCGCCTCTATAACAGGCGCTCCGCGCCGGCAATCCTGACAACGGTTTTGATCATGCCCGGCGGGTTCCCGGTGAAAACCACCATGAAAGGTATTTTCCCTCCGGGTTCCACCCGGTCGTTCGATTGATCCCGGCCTTCCGGAAGCGACAGCCGGATTCTCATTTCTTCTTCGGTCATGGTAATGAGCTCGTCGTCATTGAGGATATTTCCCGCGTAGCTCACCCGTTCGCCGAGGACCACCGCGTAGGCATCCAGGATTTCCGCCCTGACCTGCACGCGGGAGATGGGAAATTCGGCCTCATTGACCGCTTTGCCTTCCACGATGCGGACAGGCCCCAGAATGTAATTCTCCAGGACCCGCTGGCGGACGTCCTGAAGCTTGACCTGCGCGGTGACCGGCAGACGCTCCGCCGGCTGAGAGAAGCCGAGCGCGGAAAGCACGCTCTCCCACCCCTGCCCTCCGGCTTTCAGAAGACGTTCCCCCAGCGGCGGAAAAACGACAAAATAAAATACGGCCGGGATGACGACAACCACTAAAAGCGTCCACAGCGCAAACATCCATGGCCTGTTCTTTTTGCGAGCGGGAAGGGGCGGCGATTCTTCTTCCCCTGACCATTCTCCGGACCTTTCCGCACCCGCATCTTTTCCGCGGTCCGTGTCGGGAAAATCCTGCTTTGCTTCCCCCTGCTCCGCCTTCTCCGTTTCCATCACATCCCGAAGAAAGCCGACCAAATCTTCATCCCGGGGAATTTTGCCCGGAGGCGGACTTGCCGGCTCGAGGGACAGACGGCTCTGTGTTTTTTCATAGGCGGAGCCGGACGGAAGAGGACGATCGCCTTCCGCCGCGGGACCGGACAGGGGACGCCTGGGGGGCTCCTGAAAAAAAACGTGCTGACAGCGGTTGCAGCGAACCCAGATCCCGTCTTGTGCGATTTTTGCGTCGTCGAAGCGGAATTTGGTGCGGCATTGCTTGCACTGGATAATCATTCGTTTGCCTCTTTTTCGCCTTCCGGCGCGGGATCCAGCACATACACGCCCGGCAGAAACCGGTACTGTTCGTTGAAATCCAGTCCGTAGCCGACCACGAAACCGTCTTCCATCGTATAGCCGACGTAATCCGCTTCAAAATGAACTTTTCGTCTTTTTCGCTTGTCCAGGAACGCGCAGACCTTGACGGACCGGGGATTTCTGAGCTTCAACGCATCCACGATGTAACGCAGCGTCAGGCCGCTGTCCAGAATGTCCTCGACGACCAGAACATCCCTGCCCGCAACATCCATCTCGATGTCCTTGGTGATCGCGATTTTGCCGGAGCTCTCCGTCCCGGCGCCGTAGCTGGCCGCCCGAATAAAATCCGTTTGACAGGGAATGGAGAGAGCGCGGATCAAATCCGCCATAAAAACGAAGGCGCCTTTGAGAACCCCGATCACCAGGATTTCGCGGCCCGCGTAATCCCGGGAAATGGCGCCGGCCATCTCCGAAACGCGGCCGGATATCTCCGACGGCTCCAGCAGTACTTTTTTTAAAACATCGGCCATGTCCCCGCGCCTCCACGATGATGAAACTGCCCGTTGATATTACTCAAGATTCCTTTGGGCTGTCAATCAAAATCAAAGCCGGCCGCGGTAAAGCAACGCCAATGCCTCTACGTTGGACCAAATCATTTTTTCCGCTTGGTCCAGCTCCTCCGCCGCGTGAAATTCCGAGGAAAGGCTCAGCAGGATGGCATTGAGCGGCGAAATATCCCGGCCGAATTTTTCATAGTCGATGTGGCTGATCATGTACTGCGATCCGTCAAAATAATATTTCCCCAGACGGTTGGCCTCTTCACAGCGGAAAGGCCACGTCATCTTCCAGCGGAAGTATTGCAGCGCGGCCTCTTTCAGGTCCTGCCTTTCAAACGCCTCCGGTTTGAGCTCCTCTCCGACCCGGTCGGCCACCAGGCGAAACCAGGAAACCACAAGGTCGATATCCGTCAGGCAGAGACCGTACAGATACCAGTCGTCGATGATCTTCAGCAAAATCAGCTGCTGGGACCTGGGAATGAAATGGTGGCTGGGGCACAGATGACCGGCACAGACATCCCGGCCGTAAAAGGAAACGGTGCGCATGTCCACGCCGCCGTTCTGCAGGGGATGCACGAGGCATCCGACTTTTTTTTCTTCGGCGTCCAGAAAACCGAGGTACTCGCAGCAGTAAATGACTTCGTAGCGCTTTCGGAAGTCTTCAGCGGCAAACGTCGCTTTGGCGTAACGGGGCAGATCCTCCGGACCCTTCACCATCTCGTGATAGCGCCGGGTGCGGGCGGAAAGCCTCTTGACCAGCGACTCGCGTGAGCTGTCCACATAATTGTAAAGGCCGCAGCAGGCGCCGCAGGACTTGCCGGGGTCCGGTTGACACAAAACCATAATGGGAAATTCCGTGGGCATGAAAAGCACTTCTCTTATTCAAACACGACCGTCTTGGCCCCGTACACGATAATCTTGTTTTCCAGATGCAGGCGCAGCGCGCGCGCCAGCACAATGCGCTCCAGATCCTTGCTTTTGGTTTGAATATCCGTAATCGTGTCGCGGTGGCTGATTTTAACGACGTCCTGAGAAATAATGGGACCGTCATCCAACTGTTCGGTCGCGTAATGGGCCGTCGCCCCGATAATTTTCACGCCCCGATCGTACGCCTGCTGGTAGGGATTGCTTCCCGAAAACGCAGGCAGAAAGGAATGGTGAATATTGATCATCCGGTTGACATACTGTCCGATGAATCCACCCGTGAGAATCTGCATGTAGCGCGCCAGAACCACCAGATCGATTTTCATTTCCCGCAACAGGGCCAATTGCCTTTCCTCCTGCTGGCGTTTATTCTCCGCCGTGATGGGAATATGGAAAAATTTGATTCCAAACTGCTCCACCAGATCCTTCGCGTCGTTATGATTGCTGATCACCGCTTCAATGGCGGCGTTCAGTTCTCCCATGTGGCGGCGCAGAATCAAATCGTGCAGACAATGGAGGTGTTTGGAAACGAAAATGACCATTCGCGGCCGGTAATCGGTGAAATGCAGCGTCCATTTCATGTCATACTGGCGGGCCAGGGGAGCAAACACGACGGGAATTTCTTCACGGCTGAGCGCAAAACCGTTCAGCTCCCACTCCATGCGCATGAAAAAATACTCCCCCCGTTTGGAGGTGTATTGATCCGCTGCGACGATGTTGCCGTTGTTTTGAAAAATAAAACTGGAAAGTCTGGCCACCAGCCCCTTGCGATCCGGGCAGGACAACAATAAAATTGCATTGGATTCATCCATAACATTCCATCTTTCAGCATCGGAGAAATAATGAAGTTGCTTATAGAAGGATAGACGTTGCAGGTCAAGGATAAAAATGGTAAGAACCCGGAACCTTGCAAAGACGCGGAAAAGAGAAAACCATGAAACGAATCGAGACCATCCATCTGCCCAACGGCCTGATGCTTACGATCAACGACCTGTCGCGCCGCATCGCCGCGGACACGGTAAAAGTTGAACTCTCCTTTCAGATGAAAGTCAAAGTCGAGCCGTCCTTTTTCGCTTCGCCCGACGACCACCGGCAGCTTACCGGCATCTTCGGCGACGAGCTGACCTACGAGCACAAACTGGAAAGAACCTTCGTTGCCGAAGCCGAGAAGTCGGCCACCCGGGCGGACCTTCTGGAAACCTTTAAAAACAACTCTCTGGGCTATCTGTCAACGCCGGATTTCGCAAAAAGAATGGCTTTGTCTCTGCTGAAGGACATCCGGCGCAACCCCTTCAAGTACAGGAAAAATCCTTTTCCCGAACAAACAGAATAGACCCAAAACGACGCGAATCCCAAACGGACCCTAAAGCATGAGTCGGAACATTTTTGATGAGCTGTTGACCGGCGCGGAAAAGCCCAGTCGTTATATCGGCGCGGAAGTCAACGCCGTCCGGAAGGAAAACACCGGCGTACGCTTTCTGCTGGCCTTTCCCGACACGTATGAAGTGGGCATGTCGCATCTGGGCCTGCAAATTTTATATTCCGTCTTAAACGCGCTTCCCGATGCGGCCGCCGAAAGGTGTTTTGCCCCCTGGCCGGACCGGGAACGGCAATTGCGGGAGCGCCGTCTTCCCCTGACCTCTCTGGAAACCCAAAGCCCCATCGCCGATTTTGATGTGATCGGTTTCTCGCTGCAATACGAACTGTCCTATACGAATATGCTCACGATGCTGGACCTTGGCGAAATACCGCTCCAGTCCGCCGACCGGCGCAACGAACATCCTCTGGTTGTCGCGGGCGGCCCCTGCGCATTCAACCCCGCGCCGCTTGCCGCTTTCATCGACGCATTTGTCATCGGGGAAGGCGAAGAAGCGGTGGTGGAAATCGCCGGCGCCCTGGCAGAAGCCAAAAAGCAAAATTCGGGAAAGGACGCGATGCTTGAAATCCTTGCGAACCTTGACGGCGTTTATGTTCCGGCTCTGCACAAAAACAAAATCATCAAAAAGCGGAAGGTGATGGATCTCAACCGCTGGCTTCATCCTGTCGCGCCGGTGGTGCCGCTGATGCAAGCCGTCCACGACCGCATCGTCCTGGAAATTGCCCGGGGCTGCACGCGGGGCTGCCGGTTTTGCCAGGCGGGCATGATCTGGCGACCTTACCGGGAGAGAAACGCCCGGTTGATCACGGAGATGGCCGACCGGGCGCTCGCGGCAACCGGCCATGATGAAATATCTCTTTTGGCTCTCAGTTCCGGAGACTACAGCTGCATTGAACCGCTCCTCCAAAACCTGATGCGGAAACATTGCGCCCAACGCGTGGCCCTGGCCCTGCCATCGCTCAGGGTCGAAACGCTGAGCCAAACCCTGATTGAAGAAATCAAGCGCACCCGTAAAACCAGTTTCACCCTTGCGCCTGAGGCGGGAACGGATAAAATGCGCCGGATCATCAACAAAGGCAACTCCGCGGAGGATCTGCTGGCATCCGTGGATCAGGTCTTTGCCGCGGGATGGAAATCCATCAAGCTGTACTTCATGATCGGCCTGCCGCACGAAGAAGAAAGCGATCTGGAAGGAATTGTGGATCTGGCCTCCCAGGCGCTGCGCGCATCCCGCGGCCGGGGGCAGGTCACCGTCAGCCTTTCGACGTTCGTCCCGAAGCCGCACACGCCCTTTCAGTGGGAATCCCAACTGTCGATCGAAGAAACCTGCGCCCGGCAGAATTTCATCCGTCAGCGCACCCATCACCGCCATCTCAGCGTCAAGTGGCACGACGCGCGGATGAGCCTGCTCGAAGGCCTGTTTTCCCGGGGCGATGAAAAAATCGGAGATGCGCTTTTGCTCGCCTGGCAAAAAGGCTGCCGTTTTGACGGCTGGGGTGAGCTCTTCCGATTTGATCCGTGGCAGGAAGCCCTGCGGGAAGCGGGAATCCAAACGGACGATTACCTGCGCGAACGCTCGGCGGACGAGCCTCTGCCCTGGGACAACATCGACTGCGGCGTGAGCCGGGATTTTCTGCAAAGCGAAAGGCACAAAGCCGACATGGAAACCGACACGCCGGACTGCCGCTACGAGGCCTGCCAGGATTGCGGCGTCTGCGATTTCAAAAACGTTCAAAATATTTTCTCAGACCGCGATCTGCCGGAGCCGGCAGCGGAAAGCCGGACGCCTGCCGAATCCGGCCCCGAAAAAGTCTACCGCCTGAACTTCGCCAAAACCGGCCGGGCCCGCTTTCTTTCTCATCTGGAGCTCGCCGCGGCGCTCACCCGCGCGCTCAGGCGCAGCTCCCTTTCCCTGTGCTACTCGGCGGGGTTTCACCCGCACCCCAAAATCTCCTTCGCCACGGCCACATCAGTGGGTATGGAAAGCCGGCAGGAATACCTGGACGTCACCGCCCTGCAGCATTCACGGGATTTATCGATTTTGAAAGACGAGATCAACAAAGCCTTGCCCGACGGCATGATCATCACGGGCTTACAGGAACTTTCCTTTGCCGCCCGGGACCTGGCCCGTTCTCTTCAGGGCTTTGCCTATGAACTGATTCTTCCGCCGGACACGGATGAGGAAATCCTCAGCCGCCTCTCCCGCGGCATCGAAAATTTTCTGGCGGCTGAATCATTTCCCATTTCCAGGCCATCCAAGGGAAAAACCGTCACCAGGGACATCCGGCCTTTTGTGGAAGCCCTGACCATCCGCACCGGGGAAAAAACCGTGGACTTAACCGTACGGCACGCGCAGACCGGCTCCGTCCGCCCCGTCGATATCCTGAGGCATGTTTTGGGCTTTTCCGAAGAAGAAACACTGCGGATTGGAGTCGTCAAGACGAAAACGATTCTTGCATGAAGATCCGAAAAATCAAGGAGGGAACCAAATGAACTATTTCATAAGGATCTGCACATGTATCATGATTCTCATCAGTCTTTCAGGGTGCCACGGCGCAGCCCCCGAGGCGCGAGACAGCCGATTTACCGTCATTGCCCAGGACATGCCCTACCCCACGGATCAATACATCCGGATCGGCTATACGCTGAAAATGCGGGAATATGAAAAAGAAGGCCTGGACCTGCAGCGAATCGACATCCTCGACGGCAGCTCCAAGGCGGTGCTCTTTACCATCGGGAAAAAAGATATTCCCAAAATCTACAAAGATCCGATGCCCGTCAATCCCTATTATCCGCCCGACAAACTGGATCATTACTACGTCAGCCTGCAGCTTCCCATTCCTTTGGGCCGCACCGTTCCAAAGAGCGTGACGCACCGGTTTTCTTTCCGGGATCAGCAGACAAACCGGGACCTGTCGATGGAAGGCGGAACCTTCCTGCCGGATCAGGCGATGACGCCCATCGTCATTGCTTCGCCCGTCCGCGGCAAAAACTGGCTTTTTGTCAATCAGTCCACGATGGGATATCATTTCAACGCCATGTTTTTTGCACTCGGGAAAAGGGGGACCGGCGAGCGCTTTGCTTTTGACAATGTGCAATTCAATGACGATCTGACGGAATATTTTCACGGGGATCCCGCTAAAAACGAATCCTACTTCAATTACGGGGAGTCCCTGTACGCCGTGGCGGACGGAACGGTGGTGGCCATGCGCGACGGTCTGCCGGAAAATTCCGGCAATGACCACAGCGTGACCTTCAAAGAACCCATCGATCTGGCCGGCAACTACATCATCATCGACATCGGAAAAGGCCGTTATGCCTTTTACGCGCACTGCCGCACGCATTCGATCAGGGTCAAGGCAGGAGATCAGGTTAGAGAAGGCGACGTGATCGCCCTGCTGGGGAATTCCGGCAATTCCGACGCGCCCCACCTGCATTTTCAGATCTGCGACGCGCCGGATTTCTTTTTCTCCCGCGG
>JAQUVQ010000074.1 GCA_028693285.1 Smithellaceae bacterium | reverse complement strand
CCCCTGGAGGTTCCCTACGCCTGGCTGGTGGACTGGAGCAAGGATTTTGCCGGAAAGACCGCGCTTTCAGCCGTGAAGCAGGCCGGCGTCCGCAAAAAGCTGGCCGGCTTTGAGATGACCGGACGAGGCATCGCACGGCACGGCTATCCGGTCACGAAAGACGGCAGAGCCATCGGCTTTGTCACCTCCGGCACATTTTCGCCGACGCTCAACAAGGCGATCGGTCTGGCGTTTATCGACGCCGAATGCGCCTCACCGGAACAAGCAATCGCCATCGGCATTCGCGACGCCGTCAGTCCGGCAAAAATTGTTCCGCTACCCTTTTACAAAAGACTAAAATAAATCCCTTAAGGAGACTTGGCATGTCCAAACCAAATCCCACCGACAGATGGTATTCGAAAGACCATGAATGGATCCTGGACCGGGGCGACGGCACGGCCTCGGTCGGCATCACCGATTATGCCCAGGAAATGCTGACCGACATCGTGTACGTGGAGCTGCCCCCGATCGGCAAAAAAGTTGCGGCGGGAGAGCCGCTGGCGGTGGTGGAATCCGTCAAATCCGTGTCCGACGTTTACTCGCCGGTGAGCGGCGAGGTCATCGGCGTCAACACAGCCCTTGAAAACACGCCGGAGCTCGTCAACCGGGACGCTTTCGGCGAGGGGTGGATCGCCCGATTGAAAGTGGCCGATCCGGAAGAGTTGAAAACTCTTCTGAACGCGACCGCTTACGACGCACTGATTCGGGAGGAGAAACACTAAATCCATGGATTACTGCCCCCACACCCCCGACGACATCGCGCAAATGCAGGCGGGTATAGGCATTGGAAACATCGAAGAACTGTTTGCCGATATTCCGCAAAAATTTCGCCTGCGGAAGATTCCCGGCATGCCGGCGTCTCTTTCCGAGCAGGAAATCTGGGCGCTGATGCGGACGCAGAGCGAAAAAAACCGGATGCCGCGCGCGACGCTTACCGGCGCCGGCGCCTATCACCATTTCATTCCGGCGGTGGTGAACCACATCGTCGGACGCGCGGAATTCTACACGGCGTACACGCCCTACCAGGCGGAAATCAGCCAGGGCATTCTGCAGGCCATTTACGAATATCAGACCATGATCGCGCATCTCACCGGGACGGAAATCGCCAACGCCTCCATGTATGACGGGGCTTCGGCCATGGCGGAAGCGGCCGTGCTGTGCGCCAAAATATCCAATCGATCGAAACTGATCGCGGCGCGGTCGGTTCATCCCCAGTACCGGCGGGTTTTGCAAACCTACGCGTGGGCCAACGGCTGCACGCTTACGGAAATTCCCTGGCTGCCCTCCGGCCAGGCGGATAAAGCTGCGCTTGCGGCCGCGCTGGACAAGGAAACGGCGGCGGTCATCGTGCAAAGCCCGAATTTTTTCGGCTGCATCGAAGATCTCCAGCCGCTGGCCGACACGGCCCACGATGAGGGCGCGATGCTCATTGCCGGATTTGCCGACGCCACCAGCCTGGGCCTTCTCAAGCCCGCGGGCGAATGCGGAGCGGATTTCGTTGTGGGCGAAGGCCAGAGCTTCGGCAACCCGCTGGCTTTTGGCGGCCCTTATCTGGGGATTTTTGCGGCGCGGGAAAAATATCTGCGGCGCATTCCCGGCCGGCTCGCCGGCGCGACGGTGGACAAAAACGGCCGGCGCGGATTCGTGCTGACGCTGCAAACCCGCGAACAGCACATCCGCCGCGAAAAAGCAACGTCCAACATCTGCTCCAACGAAGCGCTCTGCGCGCTGGCCGCAGGGGTTTATCTGGCGGCGCTGGGCAAAAACCTGGGCAAACTGGCTTCGCTCAACGTTTACAAAACACAGTACCTGAAAAACAAGCTTCTGCAGCTTCGAGGCTGGCGGGAAATTTTTTCCGCGCCGGTGTACAACGAATTCGCGCTCGGCTGTCCTGACGCCGGCCGGGTCAATGAGAAGCTGCGCGGGGAAGGCATTGTCGGCGGATACGAACTGTCGAAGGATTATCCGGAGCTGGACCAGGCGCTGCTCTTCTGCGCGACGGAAATGCTGTCCAAAGACGACATGGACAACATTGTCAGAATACTGAATTGAGCCATGGCAGGCGCAAAATGAATTATTTCTGGATTCCCGCCTTCGCGGAAATGACAGGGCAATAAGGAGTTCATTCATGGAACTTATTTTTGAAATCAGCAAATCCGGACGTTCGGCCGTGCAGGTTCCCGCAAGCGACGTGCCGGAAGTCAATATCGGCGACGCCATCGGCCCAAAATATCTCCGCGGCGACCTGGACCTGCCGGAAGTTGCGGAAATCGATCTGGTCCGGCATTACACCAATCTGTCGCGGCGGAACTTCGGCGTCGATCTGGGCTTTTATCCGCTGGGCTCCTGCACCATGAAATACAACCCCAAGATCAATGAAAATATCGCGGCCCTTCCCGGCTTTGCCGGCCTGCACCCGAACGCGCCTTCTGAGTTTGCGCAGGGAAGCCTGGGGCTGATGTACGACATGCAGAGGCTGCTCGCCGGTCTTTTCGGCATGGCCGACTTCACGCTGCAGCCGGCGGCCGGCGCGCACGGCGAGCTGACCGGCGTCATGATGATCCGGAAATATTTTGAAAAGCGCGGCGAAAAGCGCCGCCGAATCCTGATCCCCGACGCGGCGCACGGGACCAATCCCGCCTCCGGCGCGCTTTGCGGGTTTGAAACCGTCACGCTGCGCTCCAACCCGGAAGGCGGCGTTGACCTGAACCATCTGGAATCCCTGATGACGCAGGACACCGCCGCGCTGATGCTCACCAACCCCAACACGCTGGGCCTGTTTGAGCGCAACATCGAAAAAGTGGCGGCGATCGTCCACGGCGCAGGCGGCCTGCTTTACGGCGACGGCGCGAACGCCAACGCGTATCTGGGCAAAACGAGGCCCGGCGATCTGGGTTTTGACGTCATCCAGCTGAACCTGCACAAAACCTTTTCCACGCCGCACGGCGGCGGCGGCCCGGGCAGCGGCCCGGTGGGCGTGGCGGAAAAGCTGGTCGATTTCCTGCCCGCGCCCCGCGTGGTGAAAAACGGCGAAGGGTACAGCCTGTCGGAAGATTTTCCCTATACCATCGGCCGCGTCCGCGCCTTTTACGGAAACTTTACGGTCATCGTCAAAGCCTATGCCTACCTTCGCTCGCTGGGCGAGGAAGGCCTTCGGCGCGCGACGGAAATGGCCGTGCTGAACGCCAACTATATCAAGGAACGATTAAAATCTTATTTTGATCTGCCCTACGACCGGGTTTGCATGCACGAATGCGTTTTTTCCGGAAACCGCCAAGTGGCCGAATCCGGCGTGCACACCAGCGACATCGCCAAGCGGCTGATCGATTTCGGCTACCACCCGCCCACGATCTATTTCCCGCTCATCGTGCCGGAAGCCATCATGATCGAACCTACCGAAACCGAAAGCAAAGAAACGCTCGATGCCTTCTGCGACGCCATGATCGCCATTGCAAAAGAGGCCAAAGAAAATCCGCAGAGAATCAAGGACGCGCCGCTTTCCACGCCGGTTGGCCGCCTCGACGAAGTTCTGGCCGCCCGAAAACCGGACGTGTGCTGGGAAAGGTCGTAGCGGCGTCATTTTCCATGCCTGCAACAAGCATGTCATTATTTCTTGAAACATAATGATAACCCTGCTATTATTTCAGAAAACAAAATAACAGGTAAAATAATGTATATCAAAAGGACCCTTGAAACAAAAATAACCAAATACCTGAAGACACCTGAAATCATTGCCGTTACTGGCGCCCGTCAGGTAGGAAAAACGACACTCTTACAGCAAATTCATCAAGGTCTGGACAATTCTCTTTTTATTACCTTTGAAGATGTCTCATACCGCCAGCTGTTCGATACGGATATTCAGGCATTTATCGAACTTTATATCCAACCTTACAAATATATATTTATTGATGAATTTCAATACGCAAACAACGGCGGACAGCAACTGAAGCGGATATTCGATACCGTCCAGGATAAAAAAATTTTTATTTCCGGTTCGTCTGTCCTCGATCTGACCATTCATGCCGTAAAACATCTTGCGGGGCGCCTGTTCGCGTTTGTACTTCATCCCCTCAGCTTTGAAGAATTTCTTGCTTTTAAAAATCAGGAGCTCCACCGTTACCTAAGCGACAAGAAAGAAAATGCCAAATTCAGCTCAATCATGCTGGAAAAGCTCTATGCCTATCTTGAAGAATACATCGTGTATGGCGGATACCCGCGCGTTTTGCTTTCTCCGGATCACGAAGAAAAAAAAGAAGTTCTGCGCAACATTCTCAACGTGTATCTTTTGCGCGATGTCAGAGATCTGATGGGATTGTTTGACGACTACAAGATGATCAGCCTGATGAAAGCGCTTAGCCTGCAAACCGGCAATGTGATCTCCTATCAGGAGCTTTCCCAGATTACATCTCTCAATTTCAGCAGTTTGAAAAAAAATCTCAATCTTCTGGAAAAAACTTATGTTATCGGATTACCGAGGCCCTTTTTCACCAACAAAAGGATTGAACTGGTAAAAAATCCAAAAATATATTTCCATGATACCGGGCTGCGTCATGCCGTCATTGATGATTTTCGCCGGATGGAAATGAGACAGGATAAAGGCGCTCTCTGGGAAAATTTCATCTATGCGGAATTGATGAAAGAAGGCAATGATATCAAATATTGGCGAACAAAATCCAAAGCGGAAGTGGATTTTATTGTAAACGAAAAAATTCCGGTGGAAGTAAAATCCTCGCCAACAAAAACGGCCGTCGGGAAGTCCCTGCACAGCTATATAGAAAAGTACAACCCGGACAACGCCTATATTTTCACCAAAAAAACTGAAGAATCGTTCATGATTGGCAAGACCGCCGTTCATTTTCTTCATCACTTTTCAAAAATACCGTTTGCCGAGCAACATTAAGCGGAAAAATGACAATGATTAGCGGACAGCCGAAATCTCAACTCTTGCGCAAGCCGCCCTGGCTCAAGGTGCGGCCGCCTTATGACGACGCCTGCCGCCGAATCCGCTCGACGCTCTCCGGCCTGCAACTGCACACCGTCTGCCAGGAGGCTGCGTGTCCGAACATGGCGGAATGTTTTGCCTGCGGCACGGCCACCTTTCTGATTCTCGGAAATATTTGCACGCGCAACTGCCTGTACTGCAATGTTGCCCACGGCCGGCCGCAGCCGCCGGACGAGCAGGAAATCAGCCGCCTGATCAGCGCCGTAAAGCAAATGCGGCTGCAATACGTGGTGCTGACATCCGTAACGCGGGATGATTTGCCGGACGGCGGCGCGGGGGCTTTTGCCGACGCCATTCGCCGCCTGCGCGGAGAAATTCCCGGCTGCAAAATTGAAGTATTGATTCCCGATTTCGGCGGAGACCCGAATGCGCTGGGTCTCGTCATCGATGCGGCGCCGGATGTGATCAATCACAACCTGGAGGCGGCAGAACCGATGTTTGACAAATTGCGCCCGCAGGGGAATTACCGCCTCTCCCTGGATCTTCTTTCCCGCGTAGCGGCCGCGGGCCTCGTCACCAAAAGCGGTTTTATGGTTGGGTTCGGGGAGCAAAAAGAAGATGTCCTGCGCCTGATGGACGATCTCGCCGAGGTGTCCTGCGCGCGGCTTACCATCGGGCAGTATCAGCAGCCGACGCGGCGGCACTGGCCGGTCGCCAGATATTACACGCCCGAGGAATTCGCTGAATTCGGGAAAATCGCTTACGCCAAAGGCTTCGAGCACGTGGAATCCGGCCCGCTGGTGCGCAGTTCCTACCACGCGGCCCGCGCCGTCTCCCGTTAATCGCCCAAACATTCTCTTGACAGCCCCTGTGCCGCCCCATATACTCGGCGGCACTTAAAGGAGATCGTATGATGGCCTATCGCATGCCTTTGATCTTCTGTCTCTCTTGCTTCCTTTCCAAGTGTGCAACAACGCCTGTTCTAACCGGAAAGAATGATCTTCACGGAAAATTCAGCAAAAAACTCCCATCATCAGAATCGATGTCTCCCGGACGGACGCTACGCCCTCTTCGGCAGCTTCGATGTCTTCATCCTGCAAGACATGCATCAGGGGGAAAAGGGCATTCGCTTACGGATACGTAAATCCTTAAGGGCGCCCCTTTTTCTAAATGATTCTTCTCACGTATAAAGAAAGGAGAGCGGCAATGAAAAGAAAAAGCATTCGTCAAGCGGTTGTTTTGCTGATCCTCGGCACGGTCCTTTTGCTGGGTCCGGCCCCCGCAGTGTCCGCGGGCGCCGATGAGGCGGCCATCGACAAGATTCGAGCGGCGTTCAACGCCGCCTACAATGCGGGCGACGCGAAGGCGATGGGCGCGCTTATCGACCGCAATGCGGTCTGGATGCCGCCGACGGGAGAAAAGGCCATCATTGGCGCGGACAAGGTGGTTCATCGCTATACGGCGTTTTTTGAAAAAACCCGTTCGGCGTTTGAATTGCAGACGGGAATGATCCAGGTCAGCGGCGGATGGGCGTTTCT
The DNA here is from genome assembly GCA_028693285.1 of Smithellaceae bacterium. GTDB lineage: Bacteria > Desulfobacterota > Syntrophia > Syntrophales > Smithellaceae > UBA8904. The sequence continues at coordinate 411 of JAQUVQ010000074.1, read as the reverse complement.
CAACGGACCGTGGCACCGCGCCGACGCCGAAAAGAAAACCGGCAAAAGCATGAAGCACGGCGGCTACTACCTCATGGTATTCAAAAAGCAGACCGACGGCGGCTGGAAAATCTTCCGCGACATCTGGAACGACGTCGGCCAGGCGGGTCTTGCACCCGGGTCCGCCAAATAGCGAATGGGACCGCTGAAGGTCGGCGTGGGAAAATGCGTCTGGCTGATGGATCGAATTTTGCGGGTGGAGAGCAAATAAATCGATAAAATCATGAAGACGGTCAGCCAAGTCCCAAAGGAAAGAGAAGCTGGGTAAATTGTCAGGGCAAAAAAAGGGCTTAAGCGATCATCTGCCTAAACCATTGATTTTATTTGGCTGGGGAACAAGGATTCGAACCTTGATTAACGGAGTCAGAGTCC